>NZ_LWSR01000054.1:0-11196 GCF_001660745.1 Gardnerella sp. 26-12 | reverse complement strand
CTTTAATACTAAAGTTCTTAATTGCTAATCCGACATTTTCTATACGCTTGTGTACAGAAAATGTCGGATTTTTGCTGTAAGGCGGCAGAAACTTTACAACGCATGCAACGAAAAAGTCGTATTAATTAGAATTTAAATGCGAATATAAAGAAAGCGAGTCTTATAGCAAGCGTAATAGCTCACTATAAAACTCGCTTTGGTTTATATCAACCTTCTTCTATTATTATCCGTTGTAAGTATTGTTATTGAAGCACTTGCAATTCAGTTTTTGCTTTCCGCACTTCCGTACCTCATCATTTTATGCTTTCACGCTTTGATACAACGATGAGCCGGATTCTTGGAACTTTTTGCTCATCTCTTTCATACCATCGGCAATTGCCTGACTGCGTGCTTCTTCAACGAGCTGCTCCTGCTGAGCTGCTCCGCCAAAACGCTTACGAATATTTTGCGAAATAGCCATCGAGCAGAACTTTGGTCCGCACATCGAGCAGAAGTGCGCCATTTTTGCCGGTTCTGCAGGAAGCGTTTCGTCGTGGAAGGCGATTGCGGTATCTGGATCGTAGCTTAAGTTGAACTGATCCAACCAGCGGAACTCAAAGCGAGCCTTACTGATTGCGTTGTCGCGATCCATAGCATGTGGATGGTGCTTAGCAAGATCAGCTGCGTGGCAAGCGATCTTATACGCAATCACGCCTTGCTTCACGTCATCCTTGTTAGGCAACCCCAAATGTTCCTTAGGAGTCACATAGCAAAGCATTGCGGTGCCGTATCGCGCAATCTCCACGCCACCAATTGCGGAAGTAATGTGGTCATAGCCAGGTGCGGTATCCGTAGTCAAAGGACCAAGCGTATAGAATGGAGCATTCTGGCAAATTGCCTTCTCCATCTCAATATTCATACGCACAGTGTCGAATGGCACGTGACCAGGACCTTCAATCATCACCTGTACGTCATGCTTCCAAGCGATCTTCGTAAGCTCGCCAAGCGTCATAAGCTCGGAAAGCTGAGCCGCATCGTTAGCATCAGCCAAGCTACCTGGACGCAAACCATCACCCAAAGAGAATGCAACATCGTACTTTGCGAAAATCTCGCATAATTCTTCAAAGTGCGTATACAAGAAGCTCTCTTGATGATGTTGCAAGCACCATTCAGCCATAATTGAGCCACCACGAGAAACAATACCGGTTACGCGGTTTGCAGTAAGCGGCACGTAGCGAAGAAGCACGCCAGCGTGAATAGTCATGTAGTCAACGCCCTGCTCGCACTGCTCAATAACAGTGTCGCGGAAAAGCTCCCAGCTGAGCTTAGAAGCATCATCCTCAACCTTTTCCAAAGCCTGATACATTGGCACTGTTCCAATTGGCACAGGGGAGTTGCGCAAAATCCATTCGCGCGTTGTGTGAATATCGTTACCGGTGGAAAGATCCATAACGGTATCCGCACCCCACTTCGTGGCCCACGTAAGCTTTTCTACTTCTTCGTCGATAGATGACGTGACAGCAGAATTACCCATGTTTGCGTTGAGCTTAGTCAAGAAGCGCGAGCCAATAATCATAGGTTCAGCTTCAGGATGGTTAATATTGCAAGGAATTACAGCGCGTCCGGCTGCAACTTCTTCGCGAACCAGCTCTACATCGCAATTTTCGCGCGTTGCAACATATTGCATTTCCGGAGTAGTAATTCCGTGTCGAGCGTACCACATTTGTGTAATCGGATGGTCCGCGCCCTTCATTGGCTTATGCGTGCGACCACGCCATTCTTTAGAAGCTTTGCCTCGCTTAATTGCGCGCTTGCCGTCGTCTTGAAGATTGCGCCTGCGTCCTTCGTATTCCACAACGTCACCGCGGTCGCGAATCCAGTCAAGTCGAAGCGGAGCCAAACCTTCCTTAGGATCGCACTTTGGACCTTCAGTATTGTAATCCTTAAAAGGCGGGTTAGGACCTACGCCAGGAGTATCCGAAAGCTTAATTTCCGTATAAGGAACTTCCAAATCATAAGAACCATATTCATACTCAAAATGAACTGGAGTTGTTTTGCGAATATGAGCTTTATCGCGCTGAGTGCATCCGCGAGCTGCAATGTCAACTCGCTGTTGTTTAGCTAATTTCGCAGCATCCTTTGCTTCTTTTGCATTAATAAAAGTTGGCTTCTTTTCTTGAGTTTCTGAAGATTTTGATTCAGAATTTTCTGCAACTATCACTCGCTTAGCGTAGCCGTGCTTTTCTTCACCTCGCACAGCTTTCCAATGTTCAACAAATTCACGCATAGTTGATTCTGGTGTTTCTGAAGAATACAATGCTTCAGAAACGAACCATCCTGCAGCCTTGGTGTGAGCGATTGTATCGATATCGTCGAGTGCAGTTCTTCCGCCAACTAGAACTGGAAAATCACTTGCGGAACAAATCGTATTAATTTTCGCTTCGTCCAGCGTTGTGTGATTTGCTTCCAATTCGTAAGCGGCAGTAGTGCTTTCGCATCCTTCTTCAGGATTGCGCATTGCTGTTACGCAAATGTAATCAATGCATCCATCTGGAAGTTCGTTTATTACTTTAACTAAGCTTTCGGTTTCAACAGATAAGCCGATTACAGCATCTTCGCCAAGAAGAGCGCGAGCCTCTCTAGGCTCCATATCGCTTTGTGCTAAATGCACTCCGTCAACTTTGATGCTTTGATTGCGAGCTTGCCAAACGACATCAACACGCTCGTCGATAACAAAAGTTACAGAATCGCATTTGTTATTGTCTTCGATGATTTGTGCAATATCGCGTGCAATAGTAGTGATTTCTTTAGCGTTTTCATTGTTGCAATGAAGACGAATAAAAGTCGCTCCAGCGCGCAAAGCATCATCGACAATATCGGTAAGCGGACGATTATTACAAGCTTGTGGGTCTGCAATAAAGCAGGCGCTTAGATTAAATTGATTACGCATTGATGCGTACGGATAATTCGATGTCATACTAAAATCGTTGCTCCCTACGTTGTATTAACTAACAGGTTCGAAGGGTTAGGCAAACTAATACCATCTCAGCCTTCTTTCGAAAGCACCCCTGCAAAATGTCGAATTACCAGCAAGTTTACACGATTATGTGCATTTAATTGGTGGTGGGTATGTTGCGAATTTCTTTAGCGTTCGTGATGATTGATTGCGCGTGAAATAAAATCTCCCAAGCTTTGCACAATCTGCACGAGAATAATACAAAGGATAACAGCAACTGTCATCACATCGTATTGATAACGCTGGTATCCGTATCGTATTGCAATATCTCCGAGTCCGCCTGCGCCAACTGTTCCAGCCATTGCGGAGAATCCAAAAAGCGTAATAAATGTAAGCGCAGCTCCGCGAATTAGCGAAGGTAAAGCTTCCCACAGCAACACTTTGCAAACAATTTGCAATTTGCTTGCTCCAAAGCTTTGTGCTGCTTCAATTAAGCTTCCGTCAACTTCGGCTAAAGATTGTTCAACTACTCTAGCAACGAATGGTGCAGCCGTAATCACCAGAGGCACAATAGCTCCAGGAACTCCCAAAGAAGTGCCAACTATGAGACGAGTGAAAGGAATTATTGCAACTAATAAAATAATAAACGGCACAGAACGCACGATGTTAACAATCCAGCCTAGAACTGCGTTAATTGGCGCGTTGGGGCAAATGCCTTTTTTGTTTGATGTAATGAGAAGTACGCCAACTGGAAGTCCAATAAGGTATGCAAAAAGTGTTGCAACTGATGTCATTACGAGTGTGTCTTGCACGCCTTCAATAAGTAAGTTGCCGTAGTCGTTAAAAAATTGTGTAGCAGCTTCTAACATTGTTATTTCACCTCGTTGGTAAGCGCGTTTGTTTGTTCGTCTGTTTGTGCGTTTTCTGGCTTATTGTTAAGCTCGCTTGCAATCGTGCTTGTAATTTTAGCGCGATGATTTTCCTGTTTTTCATCTGCAATAAGAGTTCGCAAAATATCGCTTTGTGGATTTGCAAAAAGCGTATCAGTGTCACCTAATTCCACAATGCGTCCGCCATCAATCATTGCAACTCGGTCGCAAATATTTCGTGCTACAGCCAGCGAATGCGTAATAATAACAAGCGTTACGTTGAGTTCGCGGTTAATTCGGCTCAATAAATCAAGGATTTGCGCAGTAGTTGTGGAGTCAAGTGCGCTTGTTGCTTCGTCGCAAAGCATAATCGACGGATTATTCGCCAATGCTCGTGCAATTGCTACGCGCTGCTGCTGTCCGCCTGAAAGCTGGCTAGGGTAGCGGTTTGCAAAATCTTGTAAACCAACTAAGTCAAGTAAGTAGTTTGCGCGTTCTTCTCGTTCCTTTTTTGCAGTGTGATTCAGCTCTAATGGGAAAGTGACGTTTCGCAATACTGTACGCTGCTGGAAAAGGCTAAAATTCTGGAAAATCATGCCAATATTAGTGCGTACTTTTGCAAGTTCTTTATCTTTTACTTCGCTAATATCATTTCCGTCAATAATAATTCTGCCGGAAGTTGGTCGCTCAAGCAGATTCATGCAACGAACTAGCGAAGACTTTCCTGCACCAGAAGAACCAAGGATTCCGAATACTTCTCCCGATTCAATAGTCAGATTAATGTCGTGTAATGCTTCGTTCGCTTTGCTACCTTTGCCGTAGCTTTTGTGAAGATGTTCGATCTGAATCATGCTTTTCCTTAACAGATTATTGCTTTCTGTGTGAAATATACTTCGTTACTAACTAGAGTTACTAACTAGCGTCATTAACTAGATTATTAACTAGCACGCACATTACGTATATTACACGCTTATAAAATAATGCCGCAAAGCATACACGAAGCATACACATGCGGCATTAGGTGGCTACATTGTGAGTATTTTTTAGAAAACAGGGAGCACAGCGCCTTTGTAAGTTTTAGTAATATAGTCACGCACTTCGCTTGTCTTCAAAGCTTTGAGTAAGGCTTTGATTTTTGCAAACTTTTCAGAGCCCTTCTTTACTACAATAATATTTTCATAAGTTTTAGCCGCAATGCCTCCAACTTTTTCTGAAGTAAGTGGGTCTTTAGTTGGGTTAAAACCAGCTTGAATAGCGTAATTGCCGTTCATGGCAGCAAAATCCACATCCTTAATGGCAGTAGGAACTGTTGCCGCTTCAAGTTCTTTAAACTTCAAATTCTTAGGATTCTCAGTAATATCTTTTGTAGTAGCGTTAATATCCTTTGGATTCTTCAACTTAATCAATCCGGCATCTTGCAAAAGAAGCAATGCGCGAGCCTCATTAGTAGGATCATTTGGAACTGCAACAGTTGCTCCGTTTGCTAATGCTTTAATCGTCTTGGTTTTTCCTGGATACAATCCAAATGGTTCAAAATGAATTCCACCTACTGAAACAAGGTGAGTTCCCTTTTCCTTATTAAAGTTGTCAAGATAAGGCAAATGCTGATAGTAGTTTGCGTCAACTTCGCCTTCTTCAGTAGCTGTATTTGGCTGCACGTAGTCAGTAAATTCCTTTACTACTAGCTTGTAGCCTTCTTTTTGCAAGATTGGCTTTACAACTTTATTTAAGATTTCAGAATGCGGGGTAGGTGAAGCTGCAACAGTAATGGTCTTGTCATCCTTTGCGCCTGCTTTTGAGCTACCGCAGCCACTTAAAGTGAAAGTCGCTAATGCTGCCAGTGCTGTAATTGATGCAATAACTTTAATTTTTCGCATATTTCCTGCTCCTTGTTCGGTGAAATTCGTTTAAAGTTAAATCCCCTTCGCGAGTAACGAATTATCAATATAGGCGAGAAAAATCAATAATTCCACACTTTGCTTATTAGTATTATTTATGACGTGTTAATAATTCGCATACTTGCAGTGTGGAAAGAGAAAAAATAAGTTTTTCAACACGTCGCTTACTTGCAATGAAGCTATCTACTAGACTGTAATGTATGAGTTTTTTGCGATTGGCGTTAGCGCAGATAGATACCTGCGTTGGGAACATTGATAGCAACGTTGAAAAAGTTTTGAAGTATGCTGCGCGCGCAAAGCAGTCGGGTGCTCGCATGGTTGTGTTTCCTGAGATGACTTTGACTGGGTATCCTATTGAAGACCTCGCCTTGCGTGCCACGTTCCGCACAACTGCACAAAAAGCTGCAGACTTGCTTGCAACAAAACTTGCGGAAGAAGGCTTGGGGGAGCTTTACGTAGTAGTTGGAACTGTTGGCTTTGACGAGTCTGCTGGAAAGCCTCGAAACAGGCTTCTCGTATTGCATGAAGGTAAATCTGTGTTGCAATACGACAAGCATTTCTTGCCAAATTATGGTGTTTTTGACGAGTTTCGTATTTTCTCTTCTGGCAATAAGTGTGAGCTGCTGGAAGTAGATGGAATGCGTCTAGGTTTTGCTATTTGCGAAGATATTTGGCAAGACGGCGGTCCTGTTGCGCGTTTGGCAAAACTTGGTATCGATGCGCTAATAACTATGAACGGTTCTCCATATGAGGAAGGTAAAACTCATGTGCGCTTGAGTTTGGCTCAAAAGCGCGCTGTTGAAGTCAATGCGCCAGTCGTATATGTGAACCAAGTCGGCGGCCAAGATGATTTGGTTTTTGACGGTGGAAGTTTTGTTGTTGATGCTGACGGAACTTTACTTGAACGCTCGGCAATGTTTGATGAAGATTTGTCGTTTGTTGATTTTGATAACTCGCTGAAAAAGCAGAAAGTTTCAAGCATTGCTCCAAAACTTGACGCAGACGAAGAAGTGTATTGTGCGTGTGTTGTAGGTCTTAGAGATTACATGCGTAAGAATGGTTTTAAGGGTGTGTGCTTAGGACTTTCTGGAGGAATTGATTCTGCTTTAGTAGCTACTATGGCTGCCGATGCTTGCGGTGGAGCAAATGTGTATGGCATTTCTATGCCAAGCATGTACTCTTCGGACGGTTCTAAAGACGATGCGCGCGATTTAGCAGAGCGAATTGGCGCTCACTATGATGTGCAACCAATTGAACCGCTTTTTAAAGCTTTCCAATCGCAACTTTTATTAGAAGGTGTTGCTGCAGAAAACTTGCAAGCTCGCGTTCGTGGCGTAATCGTAATGGCTTACTCGAATTCGCGCGGTGTTTTGGCGCTCGCAACTGGTAATAAATCGGAGCTTGCTTGCGGGTATTCTACTATCTATGGCGATGCGGTAGGAGGGTATGCTCCTATTAAGGATTTGTTTAAGACGCGCGTTTGGGCACTTTCTCGTTGGAGGAATCGCGCTGCGAATGCTGGAGTAGGCATTGGTATGCTACCAATTGTTGGATATGAGGATTCTGAGCAAACAGAAGTTACGAAAGCGAAAGCTCCGCAAGATGGTGTGCTTATTCCGGTTAATTCTATTATTAAGCCTCCGAGTGCAGAGTTGCGTCCAGGGCAAAAGGATTCTGATTCTTTACCTGAGTACGATTTGCTTGATCGTGTTTTAGAGGCTCATATTGAGCTTGCTCATGGTAGAGCAGATTTGCTTGAAGATGGTTTTGACGAGCATACTGTTGACACGGTTATGCGTTTAGTTGATCGCGCAGAATGGAAGCGCAGGCAGTATCCGCTTGGACCAAAAGTAAGTGCTATTGCTTTTGGCAGGGATCGCAGAATGCCTGTTACCACAGCTTTTCGTGAATAAATGTGATATATTTCACTAGATTTTTTGCAAAACTACTCGTGTATGCGTTTACTTATGCTCTAACATTGTTATTAAGGCAGCGTGAAGATGCGTTGCGGGTACAAAAGGAGTCTAAACATGACATCAGTTGATGCGCCAGTTCTCAGTGAAGAGGATCTTCGTACCGAAGCGTGGAATGGTTTTACTGACGGCAATTGGAAGAAAGACATTGACGTACGCGACTTTATAATAAAGAACTATACGCCATATGAAGGTGACGAAAGTTTCTTGGCAAATGCCACTGAAAAAACGAAGCACATGTGGAAGTATCTCGACGACAACTACTTAGCTGTTGAACGTGAGCGTCGTGTTTATGATGTTGAAACTCATATCCCAGCAGGTATTGACGCAATGCCAGCAGGCTACATTGAAAGCCCAGAAGTAGATAACGTAATCGTCGGTTTGCAAACTGATGAGCCTTGCAAGCGCGCTATGATGCCAAACGGCGGTTGGCGCATGGTTGAGCAAGCTATTAAAGAAGCTGGCAAGGAAGTAGATCCTCAAATCAAGAAGATTTTCACCGTCTACCGTAAGACTCATAACGATGGCGTGTTTGGCGTTTACACCAAGAATATTAAGATTGCTCGCCACAACAAGATTTTGACCGGTTTGCCAGATGCTTACGGCCGCGGTCGTATTATTGGCGATTATCGTCGTGTTGCTCTTTACGGCGTGAACATGCTTATTGAGTTTAAGAAGCGCGACAAGGATTCGATTCCATACCGTAACGATTTTACCGAGACTGAAATTGAGCATTGGATTCGCTTCCGCGAAGAGCATGACGAGCAGATTAAGGCTTTGAAGCAGCTTATTAACTTGGGTAACGAGTACGGTTTGGATTTGACTCGTCCAGCTAAGACCGCTAAGGAAGCTGTTCAGTGGACTTACATGGGCTATCTTGCTTCTGTTAAGAGCCAGGATGGCGCTGCAATGAGCTTCGGTCGCGTTTCCGCATTCTTCGATTGCTACTTTGAGCGCGATTTGAAGGCAGGTTTAATTAACGAAACCGACGCTCAGGAAATTATTGACGCTCTTGTTATGAAGCTTCGTATTGTGCGCTTCTTGCGTACTAAGGATTACGACGCAATCTTCTCTGGTGATCCTTACTGGGCAACTTGGTCCGATGCAGGCTTCAGCGAGGATGGCCGCACTTTCGTAACCAAGACTTCGTTCCGTTTGCTCAACACTTTGACTCTTGAGCATTTGGGACCTGGTCCTGAGCCAAATATCACTATTTTCTGGGATCCAAAGCTTCCAGAAGCTTATAAGCGTTTCTGCGCACGAATTTCTATCGACACTTCTGCAATCCAGTACGAGTCCGATAAAGACATTCGTGAGCACTGGGGTGACGACGCTGCTATTGCTTGCTGCGTTTCTCCAATGCGCGTCGGTAAGCAAATGCAGTTCTTCGCAGCTCGCGTGAACTCTGCAAAAGCTTTGCTTTACGCTATTAACGGCGGCCGCGATGAAATGACCGGCATGCAAGTTATCGATAAGGGTGTTATTGACCCAATCAAGCCAGAAGCTGACGGCACTCTCGACTACGAGAAAGTTAAGGCTAATTACGAGAAGGCTTTGGAATGGCTTTCCGAGACTTATATTGAGGCTTTGAATATCATCCACTACATGCACGATAAGTACGCTTACGAGTCCATTGAAATGGCTTTGCATGATAGGGAAGTCTACCGTACGCTTGGTTGCGGAATGTCCGGCTTGTCTATTGCTGCAGATTCCTTGGCTGCTTTGAAGTATGCAAAGGTTTACCCAATTTACAACAAGGATGCTAAGACCACTGAAGGCCACGAGTACGAGTATATCGAGGGCGGCGACGACGACTTAATCGTTGGCTACAAGACTGTTGGCGAATTCCCAGTTTACGGTAACGACGACGATCGTGCAGACGACTTAGCAAAGTGGGTTGTAAGCACTGTTATGGGTCAGGTAAAGCGTTTGCCTGTGTACCGTAATGCTGTTCCAACTCAGTCCATCTTGACTATTACTTCTAACGTTGAGTATGGCAAGAACACTGGTTCCTTCCCATCCGGTCACAAGAAGGGTACTCCGTACGCTCCAGGCGCAAACCCAGAAAACGGCATGGATTCGCACGGTATGCTTCCTTCGATGTTCTCCGTTGGAAAGATTGATTACGATGATGCTCTTGACGGCATTTCGCTTACGAACACCATTACTCCTGACGGTTTGGGTCGTGACGAAGACGAGCGCATCAGCAACTTGGTTGGCATTTTGGATGCTGGCAACGGTCACGGCTTGTACCACGCAAACATCAACGTGTTGCGTAAGGAACAGCTTGAAGATGCTGTTGAGCACCCAGAAAAGTATCCGCATTTGACGGTTCGAGTTTCCGGCTACGCAGTGAACTTTGTAAAGCTCACTAAGGAGCAGCAGCTCGACGTTATTTCTCGTACATTCCACCAGGGTTCAGTTACTGACTGATTTGGTTGATTAGTAAACACCGCCGGGAGCGAGGCTAGTTTCGCTCCCGGCTTTTGTTAATTGCGTATATTATTTATTATTTATTTATAAATAGTTTGGAGGGCAGTTAGATGGCTGAAAACACAGCGTTTCGTACCACAACTCAGCATATGTTGAAGGAGTCAAAAGAGTATGCTCGCCAAACTTTAATGGGTGGACTTTCTGGATTTGAGTCGCCAATTGGGCTGGATCGTAAAGATCGCTTAGTTGCTCTTAAAACTGGCGATATTGGATTTGTGCATTCGTGGGATATCAATACTTCTGTTGATGGTCCTGGAACTCGTATGACGGTGTTTATGAGCGGTTGCCCACTTCGTTGCCAGTATTGCCAAAATCCTGATACTTGGAAAATGCGTGACGGCAAGCCAGTCTACTTAGATGCAATGATTAAAAAAGTTGACCGTTATCAAAGTCTTTTTAAAGCAACAGGTGGAGGAATCACATTTTCTGGCGGCGAGTCCATGATGCAGCCAGCTTTTGTATCTAGAGTATTTCGCGCTGCAAAAGAGATGGGCGTTCATACTTGCTTAGATACTTCGGGCTTTTTGAATCGCAATTATACAGATGAAATGATTGACGACATTGATCTTTGCTTGCTTGACGTTAAATCAGGAACTGAAGAAACGTATAAAAAAGTAACCGGCGGCTTGCTTCAGCCAACTATTGACTTTGGTCAGCGCTTGGCGAAAGCTGGTAAGAAGATTTGGGTGCGTTTTGTGCTTGTTCCAGATTTGACTTCCAGTGAAGAAAACGTTGAAAAAGTTGCCGAGATTTGCGATTCGTTTGGTGATGCTGTTGAGCATATTGACGTGCTTGGATTCCATCAACTAGGACGTCCAAAGTGGCATGAGCTTAGGATTCCATATCCTCTTGAGAATCAAAAAGGGCCTTCTAGAGCACTTAAAGAACGAGTTGTAAACCAGTTCAAAGATCACGGTTTTGTTGTGTACTAGACTGCGTTTAGATTGCATTTAAATTGCGTCAAAAATGTAACTGTAATTTAGGCAATCTTTGCGTATTGTATTGTTTTTTTTGAAGGATTTTTGTAT
>NZ_LWSR01000053.1:0-12487 GCF_001660745.1 Gardnerella sp. 26-12 | reverse complement strand
ATCTTATATCGATTTATAGAAAAAATATATGAAAAACTAATTGCTGCGCAAAATACGAAAAATAGGGTAAGCAGCAAAAATAGAAATACGAACATCAGAAATACAAAAAACGAAAAACGCCGCTGAAAACCCAGCGGCGTTGTAATTTGTACCCCCTAAGAGAGTCGAACTCTTGTTGTCAGATTGAAAGTCTGGTGTCCTAACCGTTAGACGAAGGGGGCTTCGAACCAAACCATATGATATTAACACTCAAAAAAGCAGTACGCAACTCACGGCGTGTTGAGGTTAAGTACAATTGCAAAGCTACGAGAACAGCGGCGGCAGAACATTATTGTGTTATGTAGGTGAAGTCGTGAATCGTGCGACCAGCCTCCAAGCCTTTGCGTTCAAAATTCGTAAGAACTCGACCAGCAAAGCGCTCAGATTCGCTAAAATCTGCGTGTGGAAGAGTTGCAGCGGTGCCAGCTGTACCTTTTCCTACGTGCTCAACTGGAAGACTTACGCTTAATTCGCCAATATTTGCAAAATCTTCGCGAGAATCCATAATCTCATGCACATGCAAAGCATAGTCCTCAATATCTGTAGCAATGCGCCAAACGCCCTCTTTACGCAACGCCTGATGGATTGTAGAGGCAAGCTCTGGTTGCACAATACGACGCTTATGGTGACGCATTTTAGGCCATGGATCCGGGAAGAAAGTCCAAACTTCTTCTAAAACTCCACAGTCGCACGCAGCGAAGAAATCAGGAGCGTTAATTTGCGCAATACGAAGATTAGTCAAACCTTGCTTTCCAGCAAGAAGCATTGTGTGAGCAACGCCTGGATCATAAACTTCAAGCGCTAAAAAGTTAGTTTCCGGCAAACGTTCAGCTGCGGCAACAATGTTTTCGCCTTGCCCGGAACCAATTTCAACAATAAGCGGATTATCATTCCCCCACTTATCACTAATCCAATCATGCGTAATGTTCAAATTTTCGCGCAATCTAAATGAGCCAGGCGCTTCAGTAACGTCTAGCAGGTACTGACTTGCATAACGCTCCTGAGCGTGCTGTAAACGCGCATCTAAGCGCCCAGAACGACGCACAAACGACAATACAGTGCGTTGCTTGGCTTGCATAGTGTTTTCGTTTTCATTTTCAATGCTCATGAGATTACTTTCGTTATTTGGGCTATATGCCTTTAGTTTAAATTCGCATGATTTTAATCATGCTCGTACGCATCGCTTTTATGCTACCAAAAAGTATAAAAAAGCAGCGAAAGTTGTTAAACAAACGCTGCTCAATTAATTCTTTAGCAAATACAATTTTTAGGAGAACAAGTCACGCGCAGTATTGTCGTTCGGAGCATCCTCTACTTTGATATTCACTTGTGCTGGGCTTAGCAAAAATACCCTAGGAGTCACACGCTCAATAGAACCGCGAACACCAAATACAACTCCAGCAGAAAAATCAACAATACGATACGCAACTGATTCAGTTACACCAGTAAGGTTTAAAACCACTGGAACACCGTCACGCAAAGCACGACCTACCATTTGCGCATCATCGTAAGACTTAGGATGAATTGTAGTAATACGACTCATACGACTAGCATTCGCACGAGCAGAACCACCACGCAAATCATTACCATGTTGCGACACAGCAGGAGTTACCGAGCGATCATTATCGAATGACGTTTCTTGAACATCAGATTCAGCATAATCATCATCCTCAGGCACATCTGCCATACCAACGTATGACATCACGTTCTTCATAAAGCCAGCCATGAAGCAACCCTCCTCTCGTTACGCTTAACGCAGAAAATCAGGAATATCTAATTCGTCAGGTTCAGCAGGCTGCTGTACAGGAGCTGCAGAAGGAGAATATTGCTGATTCATTGCAGGCTCAAACATAGAAGGCATAGAAGCAGGTTGTTCTACTTGTGGAGCAGCTTGAGCTTCCTCTTTGAAAGATGACGTAGACTGTGCAGGAGCTACAGGCTTAACATCTGCTTGCATATCAACAAACTGACCAGCTTTAGCTGAGGACTCCTCCGCCTTAGGATGAGCATCAAATCCAGCAGCAATAACCGTAACTCGAACCTCATCGCCGTAAGAATCATCCAAAGAAAGACCCCAAATAATTTGAGCTTCTGGATGAATAGCTTTACGAACAAGTTCAGTTGCAGCAGAAGCTTCCTGAAGCTTCAAATCACTTGGACCTGCGATATTAATCAAAGCACCGTGAGCACCCTCAATGCTTTCTTCCAGCAATGGGGAGCTAATAGCAATTTCAGCTGCCTGAGTTGCACGATCCTCGCCCTTTGCAGCACCAATACCGAACAATGCGGTACCTGCTCCGCGAAGAACAGCTGTAACATCAGAAAAATCAACATGAATGTAAGAATTCATGGTAATTAAATCAGTAATGCCTTGCACACCTGCGAGCAATGCAGTATCTGCAGTCTTAAATGCTTCAATAATTCCAATAGTACGATCAGAAATTTCCAAAAGACGATCATTTGGAATAACAATCAACGCGTCAACTTCTTTGCGAAGATTCTCGATACCAAGTTTTGCAGATGCAGCACGTTGCGGTCCTTCAAAACCGAATGGACGTGTAACAACAGCAATAGTCAAAGCACCTTGCTGATGAGCTGCACGAGCCACAATCGGGCTTGCACCAGTACCCGTACCACCGCCTTCACCGCAGGTAACAAACACCATGTCAGCACCCTTAAGCGCCTCTTCAATGTCTGATTGATGATCCTGCGCAGCCTTAGCACCCTTTTCAGGGTCAGCACCAGCGCCCAAGCCTCGGCTCGAAGCATCAGATAATGAAATCTTTACATCAGCATCAGAACGCAGTAAATCTTTAGCGTCAGTATTAATGGCCACAAACTCTACATTCTGTAGACCCTCGCTGATCATCCGATTGACGGCGTTACCGCCGGCACCACCGACGCCGACTACCTTGATGATGGTTTTGTCGTTGAAATTGTCAGTCTGGGCAATCTCGCTCACCGTTATCTCCTGTCACTCACGCACGTTTACACAATATTTTAGCGCAAAACGCTCGATACTGACGACGTTTTCACAATAAACTGAAAAAATGTCACTGTTTTGATAATACACCGTGCTATATGCAAATATGAGCACAAGGTGATTTTAATAGAACATTATCGAAATAATCAGTGCAAAAAAATGACGAAAGCCCTAGAAAACACTAGTAACTTGCATCCATTGGATCATCACCAAATAACGCCTCTCGCTCTTCGTGACTAGTTGTACGAGAATCTAACCACCCATACGGCAAATGAACTTTTTTAGCAAATCTAACTCGTCCACGCGGCGTGTCTAACACTTTTTCTGGCAAACGAAGAGAACCGTCAAGCATATCGAGATTACGTTGAACATCCTCAATTGACTCGCACTCCATAAACGCTTTACGAGTGCCACCACCAACAGGAAAGCCCTTTAAATACCAAGCGACATGCTTACGCAAGTCGTGAACAGCCATACGCTCGTCACCATCATAAAACTCAACTAAGAGCTTCAAGTGACGCAAAATAACGGAACCAACTTCTGTCAAAGTAGGATTCACACGATTATCGCTACCTTCGCAAGCATTGCGAATATCAGCAAACAACCATGGGCGACCTTGGCATCCTCGACCGATAGCAACGCCAGCGCAACCAGTTTCCTTAAACATTGCGAGCGCATCTTCCGCACCCCAAATATCACCATTGCCAAAAACTGGAATATCGAGTGCTTCTACAAGCTCGCCAATACGCGTCCAGTCTGAATGACCACCATAATATTCTGCAGTTGTACGAGCATGCAAAGTTACAGCAGCGCATCCTTCTTCTTGCGCAATATGACCAGCTTGAATAAAAGTTTCATGATTCTCGTCAATTCCAACGCGGAATTTAGCTGTAACAGGGATTCCTGCTGGTTCGCAAACAGAAACAACGCGATGCAAAATTTCTTGCAACAAATCAGTTTTCCAAGGAAGAGCAGAACCACCGCCGCGTCGCGTCACTTTTGGAACTGGGCAGCCGAAGTTTAAGTCAACGTGATCAGCCATGTTTTCGTCGACAACAATTCGAGCTGCTTGCTCTACAATAGAAGGATTTACACCATAAAGTTGCAAAGAGCGCACTTTTTCGCTAGGAGCAAAACGGCATAAACGCAATGCTTTTGGATTTCGTGCAACTAAAGCTCGAGCTGTAATCATTTCTGCTACGTAAAGCCCGTCCGGACCAAATTCGCGGCAGATTACGCGAAATGGCCAGTTAGTGATCCCAGCCATTGGAGATAAAACAACAGGAGTTGCAATATGAACTTTCCCTAAATCCACTGGTTTTATAGAAAAATTCATATTGCTTTAACTCCGTTCACTGTAATAATAATTTTGCTTATTAATGCTTAAGCACTACTCAAATACGTATTAGTACAATCCGCCAGCAGTCGCGATTTGTACAGGCTTAGACTCGTCTTCGCCAGCTTCTTTAGCAATATCCGTAGCACCGTCGGCTGCACGAGTACCAACGATTTCAACAGGACCTTGCGGATACTTAACGCGCTTTTCGTTAATTCGGCTAGCGACGTAATCTGCAACCTTGTCCAAGGAAACACGCTCTTGTTGCATGGTGTCGCGCTCGCGAATTGTAACAGCATGATCTTCCAAAGTATCGAAGTCGACTGTTACGCACAAAGGAGTACCAATTTCGTCCTCACGACGATAGCGGCGACCAATAGCTCCAGCCTCATCGTAATCGATAACCCAATCATGCTGACGCAAATCTGCAGCCAAATCTTGAGCAACAGCTTGCAATTCTGGCTTCTTGCTCAAAGGCAAAACTGCAGCTTTAACAGGAGCCAAACGAGGATCAAGTCGAAGAACAGTGCGCTTGTCAACTCCGCCCTTAGTGTTTGGAGCTTCGTCAACGTCGTAAGCATCAACCAAGAATGCCATAAGCGAGCGCGTAAGACCAGCCGCAGGCTCAATAACGTAAGGCACATACTTTTCGCCAGTAGCCTGGTTGAAGTAGCTCAAATCCTCGCCGGAATGCTTAGCATGAGCAGACAAATCGTAGTCAGTACGGTTTGCAATACCCTCAAGCTCTCCCCAATCCGAACCTTGGAAGCCAAATTTGTATTCAATATCGACAGTGCGCTTGGAATAATGGCTTAGCTTCTCTTTAGGATGCTCATACATGCGCAAATTCTCTGGCTTTACACCCAAATCAACATACCAATTTACGCGTGTATCAATCCAATACTGATGCCAAGCTTCGTCTGTTCCAGGCTCTACAAAGAACTCCATTTCCATCTGCTCAAACTCGCGAGTGCGGAAGATGAAGTTTCCAGGCGTAATTTCGTTGCGGAAAGACTTACCAATATTCGCAATGCCAAAAGGCGGCTTTTGACGAGCAGAAGTCATGACGTTCTTAAAATCAACGAAAATACCCTGAGCTGTTTCTGGACGCAAATAATGCAAGCTATTTTCGTCTTCAACCGGTCCTAAATGAGTGCGAAGCATCATGTTGAAGTCACGTGGCTCAGTCCAGTTTCCGCGAGTACCACAATCTGGGCAAGCAATGTCTTTTAATCCATTTTCTGGCATCTTGTCGCCATGCTTTTCAGCATAAGACTCTTCCAACTTATCTGCACGATGACGCTTATGGCAATTCAAGCACTCAATCAAAGGATCGTTAAACACGGAAACGTGACCGGAAGCAACCCACACCTGTGAAGGCAGAATAACGGAAGTATCCACTCCAACAACATCTCCACGCGTGGTCACCATGTAGCGCCACCATTCGCGCTTGATATTATCTTTTAACGCAACACCGAGCGGGCCGTAATCCCACGCAGAACGCGTGCCACCGTAAATTTCGCCGGCTGGGAACACAAATCCTCGACGCTTAGCCAAGGAGACGACTTCATCAAGCTTTGAAACAGCCACAATACACCTTTTCGTAAAACTAGAAAATTCGGGTGAAAACGTTGCTATTATAGAAAAACCCTGTGACGCTTGTAAAATTGTTAAAGTAATGCAAATTTATAAGTTTGTTGACGCATTATTTGGCGTTGTCTTGTTTTGCTAGATTTGCATAAGATTACGATTTTAAAGGGATTGTTACTATGAGTGAAAATAATAACGAGAATACAAACGACCACGCGAACGAGCACAGAACTAACACGGTCGCGGCGTTGTGCATTGCTCCAAGCGGAGTCGGAGACGAGTTGAGCGAGTACGTGGCGGATGCTGTACAAGTAATTCGCGATTCTGGATTAAAGAACGAAACTAACGCAATGTTCACGAATATTGAGGGCGAATTTGATGACGTTATGCGCGTTGTGAAAGATGCTACGATGACTTTAGTTAGTAAAGGATACCGTACTGGAGTAATACTAAAATTAGATATTCGCCCTGGTTTTAGCAATCAAATTGACGCAAAAAGTGCGCTTGTAGATAAGATTCTCGACAAACGAAATAAAGAAGAATAAAACTAAAATCAAATAATCTCAAAACTCAAAAAAGTTATAATAAAACAAAAGAAAGCAGGAATTTATGCTGCAACTTACGGCAGTTCAGAAAATATTATCCGATTTAGATGAAACCCAAGCAGAACGAGAAAAACAATACAAATACTTTCATCAACATCCTGAACTGTCAATGAAAGAAGATCATACAGCTCAAACAATTATTGATATTCTTAGCAAAGCTGGGATTGAAACAAAGCGAGTTGGAAAAACAGGCGTTGTGGCAGAGATTAAAAACGGCGAAGGTCCTGTTGTTGTTATGAGAGCGGATATCGATGCGCTTCCAATTAAAGAAAATTCAGGAAAAGATTACACTTCAACAGTTAGTGCGCAAGACGAAAATGGCAAAACGGTTGGAGTTTCACACGCTTGCGGTCACGATTTTCATATTTCCAGCCTACTTGGTGCCTTGAAGGCTTTTAATGAGCATAAAGATGCTTGGAAAGGAACGTATATTGGCGTTTTTCAGCCTGGAGAAGAAACAGCTCAAGGCGCAAAAGACTTGGTGGAAAATGACATTATGAGCATGATTGCAAAGCCTGACGTTTACCTTGGTCAGCATGTGTTGGGTGCTATTCCTGCAGGAACAGTCGGTATTCGTTCGGGCGCGTTCTTAACTACTGCAGCTTCGATTCGCGTGCACATTTTTGGTAAAGGTTCGCATGGTTCTATGCCTGAGTTGAGCGTTGACCCGGTGGTTGTTGCTTCGTCAATTGTGCTTAAATTGCAGACGATTGTTTCTCGCGAACTTGCAGCTAAAGATTACGCAATTGTTACAGTTGGCGCGCTTAATGCAGGAAGTAAGTCGAATATTATTCCTGATGATGCCGAGCTTTTAATTAACACAAGAACTTATAGCGAAGATACTCAAAAATTTGTGCACAATGCTATTGAACGAATTGTGCGTGGAGAGTGCGAGCTTGCAAGATGTCCTAAAGAACCAGAGTTTACGTATTATGATTGCTATCCGCTTACAAATAATGATCAGAATGCGTCTTTGCGCGTGCGTAAAGCTTTTGATGAATACTTTGGAGAAGATTCTGTAGATATTTCGCGCGCTTCTGCTTCGGAAGATTTTTCTATAGTCGCGAACGCTTTTAAAACTCCTTACGCTTACTGGGGCTTAGGTGGTTTTGCGGATATGCAGAATGCTCCTGGAAATCACAATCCGGCATTCGCCCCAGATTTGCAGCCCACTCTTAATCGCGGATTAGAAGCTGCAGTTGTGGCAGCTTGCGCTTGGCTCACTAGCGAAAAGTAACAAATCTTAGTGAGATACTAGGCGTTTTTTACGCCACCAAACCTGCGGTCGCGATGCGCATAGCGGTCAATCGACCTCCACAGCGCTTCGCGGCCGTAATCCGGGAATAGTTCCGGCACAAAATCAAGTTCCGCGTAGGATGCTTGCCAAGGCAAAAAGTTGCTAGTGCGCTGCTCGCCGGAAGTGCGAATCACCAAATCGCAATCTGGAATATCCGGATTATACAAGTGCTCAGCAATCATTTTTTCACTTACACGATCGCCTTTAATTTTGCCATTTTGAATTTCTTTCGCGATTTGCGCGCAAGCATCCGCAATTTCTGCACGACCGCCGTAATTTATGCAAAAAACAACGTCAATAGTTTTATTATTTTTGGTGATTTCTTGCGCTTTTTCCAACTCGTCAATAACAGACTTCCACAAACGAGGGCGCCTTCCTGCCCAACGAACTCGCACTCCCCACTCGTTCATTTGCGCAACTCGCCTATGGATAATTTCCCTAGAAAATCCCATTAAAAAGCGCACTTCTTGTGGAGATCGCTTCCAATTTTCGGTAGAAAAAGTGTATAAGCTTAAGTAACGAACTCCTGCTTCTATAGCTCCTGCAATAACGTCAAAAACTACCGGTTCTGCAGCTTTGTGACCTTCGGTTCGAATCATTCCGCGCTCTTTTGCCCAGCGTCCGTTTCCGTCCATAATCACACCGACATGACGAGGCACTTTGCCCTTAGGAAAATCTGGTATGTGAGAAGGGTCACTAAAAGGAGCCGCTGGAATATCGAGCGACTTATAATCCACGTTTTCAAAAGCCATACTTACGAATGTAACAACCCCATCGAACGAATAGGTCGCTCAAGATAATATTCAGCCCATTGCTGAACGCATCGCATAGTAGAAGAATCAACCGACACTCCGTCAAGAACAGACCAGTTTCCTTGCGCAAGAGCACACAATTGCAAACGCGTCGAATTAGCACAAACTATTGAATCCGGAGTGTGATCGCTTGCACACATCATTCCACCTGCGCAAGGCGAAAAATAGCATAAATCTTCATTTTTCCCACATACAACACAAGCTTGTAGTCGCGGAGACCACCCAGCTAATGACAATGCTCGCAATATATACGACACGCCAATAGCATCAGGAGAATGCTTATGCTTGGACAATGAAAGTAAAGCCGCAGTAAGTAGACGATACTGCCCTAGCGTATCTTGATATTCACGCCTGTATTCATCTGTATATTCGTTAGAAACAAGCAAATCCACAACTTCAAGCATGACGTTTGCATACTCATAGGACGTATAATCTGCACAAATTTCACCAGCATAAGCAGCAATAGAAACAGCCTGCGAGACTACATCCAAAGATTTACCTTGTGCAAGAAGCAAATCAACACGCATAAGCGGCTCAAGACGACCACCAAAACGTGATTTAAGCCTACGAACTCCCTTTGCAACAGCACNCCCAGCTAATGACAATGCTCGCAATATATACGACACGCCAATAGCATCAGGAGAATGCTTATGCTTGGACAATGAAAGTAAAGCCGCAGTAAGTAGACGATACTGCCCTAGCGTATCTTGATATTCACGCCTGTATTCATCTGTATATTCGTTAGAAACAAGCAAATCCACAACTTCAAGCATGACGTTTGCATACTCATAGGACGTATAATCTGCACAAATTTCACCAGCATAAGCAGCAATAGAAACAGCCTGCGAGACTACATCCAAAGATTTACCTTGTGCAAGAAGCAAATCAACACGCATAAGCGGCTCAAGACGACCACCAAAACGTGATTTAAGCCTACGAACTCCCTTTGCAACAGCACGAACTTTGCCATGCCGCTTAGTAAGAAGCACAACAATCCTATCCGCTTCACCTAAAGGAAAAGTACGAAGCACAACAGCTTCATCGCGATACAATGGCATAAATCAAACTATATCTTTTTTAATAGTTAGATTAATTACGATCGTTATTTTCCGAATCGTCGTCGCCTTGAGAAGAGCTACCGAAATTAGTAGATTCATCAATATGACCAATAATTGGGAATGACAAATCTGGAATATCTAAACTCAATGGCTTACTCGGCTGCAAATTAGAAACATGCAACTCCGGAATATTAAGCGAAGAATGCTGCGAGGAATGCTGTGCAGAATCTTGAGGAGCAAATGATGGAATTGATTCATCAGGAGCAGGAGCCGCAACAGGCTTAGGTGCAGATGAATTATTGCGATTACGAGCTGCAGGAGTGAAAGAAGGAGGTAGCACAGAAGATTCAGAAGAGTTTCGCATTACTGTAGCGCTTTGCAAAAGCTCGTCATTGCTATCAGTATCGTTAAGAACATTAGAAGGCTTACTTGCAGCAGCATGAGGTGTAAATATTGCGCGCTCAGACTTATTTAACGCTTCAAACGAATCATTAGAATCTTGATTAGCATAATCTACAGGAGCAAAAATGCTTTGTTTATCATGATTTGGCACGCTAGGTATTGAGCGAGGTGCAATCTTAGACAATCTATCCGCAGTGTCTTCATCATCCACAGCATCCTCAACAGGTTTGAATATTGAAGAAGCAGAAGGTGCAGTGGCAGAAGCGGAAGAAGCTGCAGAAGCAGCACTGAAATCAGATGCAGGCTTTATTGAAGGAGCAAATGATGGAACAGGCTCTTCAGAATGGTTATAAGATTCCGTAGATTCTGAAGATTTAGCAGGCTCTTCAGCTTTAGTTACAGGAATAACAGAAGGAGGAACAGAAGCAGGAACAGAAGCAGGAGCAGAATAAGATTCAGATGCTGCTCGAGAGTATGAGGAACTACTATTATCCGCATCAACATACTGTTCTACACGCTCAAAAGATTCCAAGCTGCTAAGCAAACGCACACAAGCGTTTAAATAATAATCAACTTGACGCTCATCATAACCGTGCTTACCGTTTTTTTGCGTAAAAATCACATTAGAAACATAAGCAGAATCAATATCTTGTAATGTTTCTTTGTCCGTTTCCCACTCAAGCTCATGACCAAGCATAAGAGCAATCTTATCTAATGCTTGATCGACCATAATATCCACTTGTTTACGCGCATAAGACGGGTGATGCGAAGAACCACGATCAAAACGATCGCGATAATCTCTTTGAGCATGTTGCAAAAGTTTACGATAAAGCGCTTCTACACGAGCTTTCCATGCAACTCGTCCGCATTGCGCCAATTCTTGCTCAGTGCACTTATCTACTACCGCACGTTCCAAACGCGATAACGCAGCATCAACTTGACCAATAATGTAACCATTACGCTCCAAGTCAAAAGAAACCTCTTGAATATCTTTCTGCGTAAGTCGAGCTTCATCGCTTTCGTACAAAGTGTGAGCACGCTCTAGAAAAGCATTCACCTGTGCGACGTTATATCCTAACTTACGCTTACCCACACGCTCCATTGCTGAAGCATTACGAGCGGTATCAGGTTTCTGAGCCATCGAATATCGACCTCCTGAGCACATGTTCTTATTCAGTATACTGTACGCGATTGTTACGACGCGCGCCACACGTTGCATTCGTACACACCATCATGTATGTTTTTAATTTGTTGCAAACGGGCGATTAGCTCAGCTGGCTAGAGCGCCACCTTTACACGGTGGATGTCGGGGGTTCGAGTCCCTCATCGCCCACTTTCTGCTCTTTATTTGGTTTCTGCTTTATTTGGTTTATTGTTTTATTTCACATTGCAGCTTGGCAATTTATTTGCACCACGACCAGAACCAATAGCTTTTAACGCTTTGTAAGCATCATCCAATGTTTTTACACTTACAACGCGCAAACCTTGTGGCACATGCCCAACAACTTCATTGCAATTATCGTAAGGCGCTAAGAACCAAGTAGCCCCATCTCTTTTAGCTGCAATCATCTTTAACCGAATACCACCAATTGCACCAATTTTTTGCGATTTTTCAATAGTTCCAGTTCCGGCTATCGTCTTACCACCAGTTTCTTGTTCAGGAGTAAGCTTGTCAAGAATTCCTAGAGTGTACATCATTCCGGCAGACGGTCCACCAATATCTTCAATATGTAAACGAACTTTTACATCTTCTTTTTTAATTCCAAGATGCTTAGACGCGTACTGTAACGCAACATTTTGAGCAAGGCTTTGCGAATCATTCATCTCGTTCGTGGATTCCTTCTCATACTCGTCAGCACTCTGCCCTACTGGCACAATAGCTTCACGAGGCAACAAACTTTTATGAGGATCCATCCACGAAATCAATGAATAAAATGTTGAAACCTCATATCCAGGAACACCAGAAACATTGACAGTAATCAACAATAATTTACCAGTATCATGATTTTCTTTTACTCGAGAACCAGACATATCAATCACAGGAGTATTTGATAGGGATCCTAAAACATCCTGCGTTGGACCAGGCTCTTCTACGACGTATGCACTTGGAAGCGACAACGCAAAAATCGCAACAATTACTGTAAAGAATCCTGCAAAATATCGCAAAGAATGCGAAGTAATGTACAAAACTAAAGCATGAGACAGCGAGCGCAAGGATCTAAAACACGCACGGAATACACTAGCACCTGTAGAAAAGCGAAACATGCTTGTATCATGACACAAGCCCTATATAGTTTTGCTTTAAAATATATTTGCACGCAAGTTATAGCACATAAAACCATATTATCGAGTAGAATATTTGTAT
>NZ_LWSR01000052.1:8854-12888 GCF_001660745.1 Gardnerella sp. 26-12 | reverse complement strand
CAAATAATTTAATTAAGTAGTAAGCAAAGTTTAGTTAAGTATCGAGCAATGCTTAATTAAGTAGCAAATATGTCGTAATCTTAAAAACATGAGAATTGCACGTTTTTCGTATAATGAAGTTCCGCAATACGCTTTCGTCCAAAAAGACGAAACCGACGGTAAAGATTATTTAGTAGCCCTTGAAGGACATCCTTTAAGTCCGCAAGGAGTTAAGCCAACTGGTAAACGTTACGCGTTGGACGCTGATGGCGTGCGTTTACTCGTGCCTGTAATTCCATCAAAAGTATACGGATTGGCAAAAAATTACGATACCCGTTCTGGCGACGAGCGCGCTGCTTCTCCTGCGGCATCTTCGCATACTGCTGCAGACATGGTGATTTTTACAAAGCCGAGCACTTCTGTAATTGGTCCGGACGATCCGATTGTGATTCCTGCTTGCTCAAACGACATGAATTTTGAGCCAGAAGTGGCAGTTGTTATGGGCAAAATCGCCAAAAATGTAACTGCAGCTACCGCAATGAATTACGTTTTTGGCTTTACTTGCGTAAATGACGTAACTTTACGAGATTGCGCAGGAAGCGACCCAATGTGGACGCGCGCAAAAGGTTTCGACACTTCTTGCCCACTTGGACCTTGGATTACAACCGAGCTAAATTGGCGCGATGCACATATTTCATTTACGCTTAATGGTGAAAATGTGCCGGAAGCTGACGGCACTACAGCTCGACTTATTCACAGTATTCCTGAGCAAATTGCAGCGATTTCAAGCTTCTCAACGCTTCTTCCAGGAGACGTGATTTTGACAGGAACCCCATACCCGGCTGGGACTTTACGCGCGGGTGACGAAGCGATTGTACACGTAGATGGCATCGGTTCGCTGCGCAATGTGATTGTGCATGCGTAACTACAATCATCAATTTGGCTTAAAACTTTGACTTAAGACTACACAAATGCGCGTGGGCCAAAGATTGCCGAACCGATTCGAACCATCGTCGAGCCTTCTGCAATCGCCCACGCAAAATCGCCGGACATTCCCATCGAAAGCTCTAATTTTGCAGAGTTTCCATCATAATCTTGCGCGAGTTGTTCACTCACACAATCTCTAATTTCTCGCAATTTTGCGAAACCACTTCTCACTATTTTTTCATCATCTACGCGCGCTCCAAGAGTCATAAATCCGCGCAAATTAAGCGCCGGCAGGCTAGATATAGCGAGCGCTTCATCAATCGCACGTTCTGGCGCACACCCCGATTTTGTAGCTTCTCCCGAAACGTTCACTTCCAACATAACGTCTGTGCAAAGTCCCAAATTTTGCGTGCGTGTAGATATTTTTTGCGCAAGTTCAATGCCGTCAACCGACTGAATACCATTTGCAAGTGGTAAAACTTTATTTATTTTATTACTTTGCAGCTGACCGATTAAGAAGTAGAGTGGAATTTCACCGTTTACACCAACGCTTAAACCTTCTCTAGCAGCTTCCGCGCGTAAAATTTCGGCTTTTGCAACGATTTCTTGTGGACGATTTTCCCCAATTACTCGCACTCCTGCTCTGAGCGCTGCCATGATTTCGCCAACATCTCGCGTTTTAGTTGCGGCAAGTAGCGTAACCGACTCAGCTTTGCGACCATAATGCGATTCGGCTTGAGCAATGGCGTCTTGCACGCTGTGCACGCCGTCGGCAATTTGACGCGCACGAACACAATCGACCTCAGTATTCGCTAAATCTTTTTGCGTCATATATGCCATTTATGCCCCAATCTATCAATCTAAATACATAGTTTAGTCGAGGAAGGGCACGGATTTGTCGGCTAGGTTTGCGCGAACAGAATCCCACGGCGTGTCAAGGCTTTCAAACAACGCAAGCGCATCGGCAGCACTCATATCTACCGATTGATTTTGACCATGCTTTTTGTATTCCAGAAGATACATACAATAGCCAATCATGCGCTCGGCACTCCAGCCAGATTCTCGAAGCGCACCGACGTCTAGCGAGTGCTTACTTTTTGCAAGCCGCTCACCTTGAGCGTTATCAATTAGCGGCAAGTGCGCAAATTGCGGACGCACATAATGCGTACCGTGAGCCGCAAAAAATCCTGATTTTTCAAGCAGCTCACCAATCCAAATTTGAAGCGCCGCAGAACGAAGCAAATCGCGGCCGCGCACAATGTCGTTTACTCCGCTCAGAACATCGTCAACAACAACCGCAAGTTGATACGAAAAAACGCCATCCGCGCGGCGAATCACCATGTCACCCAAATCGCGATCAATATTAAAAGATTGCACGCCAAAAATCGCGTCTTCAAAATCAATATTTGCTTGTCTTAAATCAGCAGGCGGCACCGCAAGTCGCAAAGAATGTTGCTGGTTATTTTGCAAACGCTTTTCGATTTGTGCCAAACCTTCCGCAGTTTTGCGCAGATTTCTGCACGTACCCGGATAGCGTATAAAACCGTCGCCTTCCTGCGGAGCTGCAATCGCGCGAATATCGGAACGCGAGCAAAAACAAGGGTAGATTAGCGAATTTCCATCTTCATCTTGCAAAGATTCTAGTGATTCAAGAGCCTCTTGGTAAATTGCAGTTCGCTCATGCTGATAAGTCGGCTCACCAACCCAATCAAGGCCAGCCCACTTCAAATCGTCAATCACTCGCGCGCTAGCATCCTTCGGCATGCGAGCAATATCAAGATCTTCCAAACGCAAAAGCATGTAGCCGCCCTGCGATTTCGCAGAAAGCCACGCAGCCAACATTGCTACCATATTGCCAATATGCATACGCCCGGAAGGAGTAGGCGCAAAACGACCAATTGCAATAGTTGACTTCGAAAACATGATTTAGTCTTTCTTAATATCTTTAATTAATAAGCATAAACTTGCAAAGCATAAGCTTACAAAATAAAAAGCGCGTAACGCATTCATACTAGCATTACGCGCTTCTTACAATCGCAATCAAGCACAGCTAAAAGCAACTACTTTATGCAAATAACGACTTATACATAACCACACCCAAGATTGCGCCGGCAATAGGAGCAATAACTGGAATCCACGCTTCACCCCAGCGAGAAGATCCCTTGTGCGGAATTGGCAAAATTGCGTGAAGCAAACGCGGCATAAGATCACGAGCAGGATTCAAAGCAGGACCAGTTGGTCCGCCCATAGAAGTCACCAAACCCCAAACCACGAAGCCGACAACGATTGAAGCGCCAGCCAAATTCTTCTCACCCCATGGAGAGGTAAGGCAGCAAAGAGCAGCCAGAACAAGCACAAGTGTGCCGAAGAACTCGTTAAGGAAGTAGTTAAGCTTGTTGTTATACGCATCCGTAGTGCAGAAAGTGCCAAGAATTGCTTCTGGCTCCTCAGTTTCGTTGTAGTGTGGCAAATACGTTACGTACACAATAAGCTGACCAACCAGCGCACCTAAAAGCTGAGCTACAATATAAGGCACAACGTTAGCCCATGGGAACATGCCGTTTACAGCTTGCGCAATTGTCATAGCAGGATTGATATGCGCGTGGGAAATTCCGCCAAACATGAGCACTGGGAACATAACACCAAAACCGTAGCCCATAGCAATATTTAGCCAGCCAGCATGGTGCCCTTTAGTATTTTTTAATTCAACGTTTGCTACAGCACCGTTTCCGAAAATCATGAGAATAGCAGTGCCAATAAATTCTGCAGCCAACATTGCCATAAACGAATGTTGCATGGTCCTTCGATCCTTCTTACCTGTTTCAAACTCCACACACGTAATCACGCGCATAAATAACGACTCGTCACTTAACAATCGTCCAACAACTCGCAATTGCGATTAGCACAGCATGGAACACAATATATTCTCATTTTCAAAGAAGCTAAGAAAATGAATTCCAACATTTATTCTTTGATAGTTTCCCTTATACGCGCGACAGTCTGCGTAAATAGTAAAATCGCCCTCACATCAAAAGAGGCCCGCCACTTTGGCGAGCCTCTTATCTACAAAAACAATATCTGCGGTTTCATCTTCACAACATCCTCGTTGCAACGGTTAAAGTCTTAAA
>NZ_LWSR01000052.1:0-8512 GCF_001660745.1 Gardnerella sp. 26-12 | reverse complement strand
CCCGCCACTTTGGCGAGCCTCTTATCTACAAAAACAATATCTGCGGTTTCATCTTCACAACATCCTCGTTGCAACGGTTAAAGTCTTAAATATCCCGTCCAACGTCCACGGATTTCATATCCATACACTTTTGTGGGTTACCGCTATCTCTTTTTTGTTTTTGTAATTATTATTATCATCGTTTTTTACCTAATAGTAAAGGGCAAATTAGCCTTTGTTAACATATTGTCACTACTGTTCAATTGCACACGAAAAATCGTAACTCTTGCGGCCTTTTGTGAACATGCAAAGGTTATCATGTTAAATTACGTTCGCATGAGACACACTCCGGCGTGTCGCAAGATATTTTTCGAGCGCGAAGCAAGCAAATAAAATCGACACTCATTCGCGCACTTCCCTTACAACGCATACAATTACAGAATATGGTACAAATTTTTGACGCTCCCTCAAAGGCGATTCTGCGCGGTCAAATTGCAGAGCATATCGCCGAAGATGAAAAGGCAGAAAAGCGTGAAGCTCGTGAGGGTGAGCTACCGTTGCCAAAAGATCGTTTCTTCGACCGAGAATTAAGCTGGTTGAAGTTCAATCGTCGCGTGCTTGAGTTGGCTCAGAATACAGATTTGCCACTTCTTGAACGCGCTAATTTTGCTGCTATATTTGCGTCAAATCTCGACGAATTCTTTATGGTTAGAGTTGCAGGATTAAAGCGCAGAATAGATTCTGGAATAGCAGTAACTGCAGCATCCGGCTTAAGCCCTCGCCAGCAGTTGCGCGCTATTAGTGAGGTAACTCACCGCCGTCAAGATGAGCACGCTCACTATGTTATTGAGCACATTCTTCCCGAGCTTGCCAAACAGCGCATTGTTTTGCTCAGCTGGGATAAGCTTACAGAATCAGAAAAAGCACGTTTGTCTGATTACTACAAAAAGCAAGTTTTCCCTGTTCTTACGCCTCTTGCAGTGGATCCTGCTCACCCATTCCCGTACATTTCCGGCAAGTCTATTAACTTGGCTGTTATCGTCGAAAATCCAAATTCTGGAAAGTCGCATTTTGCTCGTGTAAAGATTCCAGATAATTTGAATCGCCTTGTACCAGTTGACGATTTAACAGACGAGGAAGGTCGCGAAGAGCGTTACGGCTTCATCACTATGGAAAAGCTGATTGCAGCACACTTGGAATCGCTTTTCCCAGGCATGATTATTAAGGAAGCCCGCTCATTCCGAGTTACTCGTAACGAAGATATTGACGTTGAGGAAGATGACGCAGAAAACTTGCTCAACGCTATGGAGAAGGAACTTCTTCGCCGCCGCTTTGGACCGCCAATTCGTTTGGAAATTTCTAACGAGGCCAGCCCATTCCTTTCTCAGCTTCTTGCAAATCAGCTTCGCGTAAGCCCTGAGGAAGTATATCGCTTGCCTTCGCCGCTTGATATGACGGTACTGTTTGAATTGCAAGCGCTTGACCGCCCTGATTTGAAGTATCGTCCGTTCATTCCTACTACAAACCGTCAGATTGCGGAAGTTGAAACTAGCCACGCGCAAGATATTTTCGCTTCTATTCGCGAGCATGACATTTTGTTGCATCATCCTTACGATTCGTTCTCTACTTCTGTACAGGCATTCCTCGCGCAGGCTGCTGCGGATCCAAAAGTGCTTGCAATTAAGCAAACTTTGTACCGTACGTCTAGCAATTCGCCAATTATTGACGCTCTTGTTGACGCAGCTCACGCTGGCAAACAGGTACTTGCGCTGGTTGAAATTAAGGCACGATTTGACGAGGACGCAAATATTGCTTGGGCTCGTAAGCTTGAGCGCGCAGGCGTTCACGTTGTGTACGGCATTGTTGGCTTGAAGACTCACTGCAAGCTTTCGCTCGTGGTCCGCCAAGAAGCAGAAGGGTTGCGCCGCTACTGCCACGTTGGTACAGGTAATTACAATCCTAAAACTGCTCGCCTTTACACAGATTTGGGATTGCTTACTTGCGATCCTGTAGTCGGTCAGGATTTGACTCGCTTGTTTAACCAGCTTTCTGGTTATGCACCAAAGTCAAGTTTCCACCGCCTTCTTGTTGCCCCTCGAACAGTTCGAACTGGTATTATTGCGCGAATTCAGCGCGAGGAAGCTGCAGCTCTTGCTGGAAAGGAAGCTTGGATTAAGATTAAGGTCAATTCTGTGGTTGACGAGAAGACTATTGACGCTTTGTATCGTGCTTCGCAAGCTGGAGTAAAGATTGATATCGTTGAGCGCGGAATCTGCTCGCTTAAGCCTGGAATTGAGGGATTGAGCGAGAATATTCGCGTTCGATCTATTCTTGGTCGATTCCTTGAGCACAGCCGCATTTACGCTTTTGCTAACTCTTGCGGTCCGCAGATTGGTGACGGTCCTGCAAGCGGTCCAGAAGTGTGGATTGGTTCGGCTGATTTAATGCACCGTAATCTTGACCGCCGCGTTGAGACGCTGGTTCGTATCAGCGCGCCAGATCAGGTTGAAGCTTTGATTCAGTACATTGATTTGCAAATGGCTGATTCTACTGTTTCGTGGTGGATGGATGGTGACGGCACGTATACGTTGCATTCTCGCGATAAGGAAGGTCGTCCGCTCGTTGACAGCCAGGCTTACTTGATTCATACTCACACGCGTAAGCCTCGCGGCGCGAACTAATCGCAAGTAACTAATAAACAATAAGCAAGAGCCAGATTCAGTAACATGTTTCTGGCTCTTGTTGTGATTATTACTCCTTTATAATCTGGCTAAATCTCAAGCATTCCCGGCAATAGCCGAAAATCTTCTACAGCACCATTTGCCAGTTTTAGGATGTTTTTTGAGCAATTATTTGCCAGTTTTAGGAGGTTTTATGTGACAATTGAGTATTTATAATATTGTTACGTACAATATAACAGTTCTATCCCTATCTTCTTAAGGATTGGAAATTGAAGCTGTAATCACCTGATTATCTCGTGCACCAGCTACTGCGATATCTGACCAATATGCTCAGCAACTATTTTGGCAATGTACAGCCTATCTAACCACCAACATTGTTTGGTGATAGTTTCACCGTTTGGAAGAGTTATAACATCATTGCCATTTTTACCATGTGGCCTCATATGAAATACGTGATTGAATGACATCTTAGGGAGCTGATTCTCATCCGTTCCATAGCCAGTAGATTCACCAGATATCATAATCTCATGCACTTTATTCCACGCAGGCGCAACATATTTTTCAATATCTTCTTCTGGCATATTCCATAGAAAACCACCAACTAAAACATCATCTTTATAGCAAGTTGATTTTCTATTTTTCCCGTTGCTTTTAAAAACAACAAAATAGAACTTATTATTCTCAAAAAACTTATACAATCGCGAATCATGCCACTGCATATTTGGATCTGCTAATTCAGCCCAATCATCCTCTTTTAACGCAGGAAAAGACATATTCTGCTCTGGTTTACCGTCATCATACAAAACAGTAGTTTTTAGTTGAGTCACACTCGCTGCAGCAAACTGTTCAATTTCTTCTATTTTGTTCTTTTTTACACCCAACATCTTCAGTGCAAGCTGCGAATTAAAAGAATAATGCGTTTTAAGCTCCACATTAAATTTGTTGGCCAAATCAGAAATTTTAGAACCAACATATTGCCCAATCTTGTTTTGCACATAATCATTAAGATTTTCGTTAATAGATATTGGCAACCGTTCAAAAAGATCACCTTCACCTAAAACTCTTTGTGCAACAATGGTCATATAGCTAGGCTTATACGAAAACGCGCGTTGTTTTGCGCGTATATATTTACTTTCAAACCCACTTGGCGCAGGAGCGTCTCTCAACGACTTTGCAGCCGTTTCTCCCTTAGTGCAAGCAGCAAGATAATTGGTATCAGACTCGCTTAACCTATCTGCATAACCAGAAGCCACCTTGTTTTTTATGTATTCCCAATCTTTACGAATTGTTTCTAGCTCACCAGGTTCATATTTCAATACAAAAGAACCGTAAATAGTGCAATCAAGTCTGGATTGGTTGGCTTTATCAGTCCTGTTATCAAGATAATAAACAATAATCATCTGACGCGCTTTTTGCCAAAATGATGAGTTATCAAAAACCTCATTACACAGCGTCAAATAGTTGATAATATCAACGACCAAACGTTCTTTAGCAACTATCTTCTTTTTCTTGTTCGAACGAATCGGCGTGACTTTTAATTCATAAAATTCATCAGCGACCATAATATCCGGTTGTTTATCGGAATTTATAGAATACCCGAAAACTGATTCTTCAATAATATTGCCTAAAGAACCCTTGTTGCCTGCTTTTTCACCACGACCAGTTTTATCAATCTCGCGAAAAGTTTTGCCATTGATTCCAGTAAGAAGAGCGGTTATTTCGTCAATGTCCGAAAACTTGCGATTATCGTCTATATGATTAGACATGCTTCCCACCATTCTGCATCTTCCCTGTCACAACTTTATTTATTACATTTTCCTATTAACTCAATTCCTACGCAACCCACAAATAAGCATAATTATTTAGATATGAATTTTATGCCGAAATGTCATTAGCGAGAACTTCGCCAATTTTATGCGGAATACCAGTGACCAATGCGTTTCCCATGCAAAACGCTCTATGTCCATCGCTCATTCCATCATTCGTCCAACCTTTAGGAAACATTTGCAACTGGTCTAGCTCATCTGGAACAAGTCTTCTCAATCTGCCATTTTGCATAATAACATGTTTGGTTCTGCTAGCGCTTTTCCCACCTTCACCTGTAAGAATAGTTCTGCTTGGTGCATCAATTTTATCTGGAAAAGCAACAGGACCTTCGGAATACATGTACTCAAATCCATTTGAAGCTGTTCGCAACTCCCTTTTACCGCCTTTAAGATACTGCCAAGAAGCAAGCTTATCTTCTTCAATCCAATATTCTTTAGGCACTTGATTGGCATCAACTAGAACGCTACCTAATGTCATTGCATTGCCAGAAAACACAGCATCCGTTTTAACGGTATAAACTATTCCATCTTGCATAACACCAGCATTCTGAAATAGGCTCACCTTAGCTTGTTTGCCAAAATCTTGAGATATAACATACGGATTGTCACTAATAGAAAATTCATATTGCGCAGCATTTTTTTCTGCAACAGATACTGGAAAAGCTCGTGCAATAACACCATTTTGTAAAAGCCGAGAAAGCTTGTTAGGCCATTTTTTAGAATCATGCTCTGCAAAAATATACACACGTCTACGTCTTTGAGGCATTCCATAGTCAGCAGCATTAATAACTCGCCACTCTACGCTGTATCCTAATCGAAAAAGACAAGAGAGAATAATTGCAAAATCCCTACCACGCTGTGCAGCAGGTGATTTTAATAGACGATCAACATTTTCAAGCAGAACATATTTAGGATGGCGTAATTCCAACATTTTGTTAATGCTCCACCACAGAACTCCTTTTTTGCCGTCAATTCCGGAAGATAATGCTAAAGGTTTTGCCACAGAATAATCTTGACAAGGAAAACCACCAACAAGCATGTCAAAATCTGGAATATCACATTCCCCATGTTCGAATTTTTTGAGCACTTCTGCTATATCTTCATTAACACAGCTACCTTTGCCAAAACGCTTCTCATAGCACCTCCACGCAAATTGCTTGGATTCTTGCCCGGCAGGCTCCCACTGATTTGCCCAAACTGTTTTGAAAGGTCCTGCTGGTTTTGCAGTAAAATTGTTTCCCTCAGAAGGCGTATACCCTTCAAGCCCAAGACGAAACCCGCCTACTCCCGCAAAAAGTTCAGCAACTTTTATTGTCTTGGACATACAAACCCTCACAACACTAACAAATTTCAATAACTACATAACTTAGTATAAATTCAATACACAAAAAGATCAAATTTTACTAAACTGTAAAGCCCAATTCCGAATCTGATTTTTCTGCTTCAATAAAACATATTTAAACCATTTGCCAGTTTTAGGATGTTTTTTAAGTAATTATTTGTCAGTTTTGGAAAGTTTGGGTTATCTAACGATCTGATTTACTCAGCGCATCTGCATTACAGCCATAAATGGGGGGGTATCACAGTCACGGAAGTCAGAATGACTGTCATAGGTCTACGCATCACGGTCAAAATACGTAATATCACAGTCAAAACGCGTAAGATCACAGTCAAAACACGGCCAATCACAGTCAAAATATAGCCAATCACGTTCAAAATCGAAAAAATGACAGTCATATATACGAAAATCACTGTTACGAACGAGAAAATGACAGTCACAACACTTTTATCACAGTCATGGCCATGATAAACGTAAGCAGCGCAAATATACAAAAATCAGCAACTAAATTGACTCTAACCAAATGAGCAAATAATCGAATTGCAATAAATAACCAAGCATAACTAAAATTTGCGAAAGAAAACCGCTAAAATAGTGAATATGAGTGCAGTAACGACGCAATACGTTGAAGCAGCTGGCGGAATTATTTATCGCAAGCGCAATACTACAAACAGCTCAAATGCAGATGAAGAGACAAAAACAGACAGCAATGCAATAAATCCAAACCATGCAAATAAGCCAATCAGCGCAATAAAGTCTAGCGACGACGATTTTGAGCTTTGCCTAGTCTACCGTCCTAAATATGACGATTGGAGCTGGCCAAAAGGAAAGAATGAGCCAAACGAATCGCATCGCCACACAGCCGTGCGCGAAGTTGGAGAAGAAACAGGATATTCAGTCACGCTAGGTCCACACATTGCCAAAATAGAGTATCCGCTTGAGCGCGAAGGCAAAAAGTCTTCCAAGAACAGCTCATCAAATAACAGCCAAAATCGCAATTCCCAGCCGGAAGTAATAAAGCGAATCCACTACTGGATGATGCGCTTAATCGACAAGCCAACTGCAGCAAAGCGTCTCCCTGCTTTCGGACCAATTAAGCCAGCAAAACCTACTGAAATTGGCAATGTTTTATGGCTTACTCCTTCTCAAGCGCGAAAAAAGCTTACGCACGATAGCGACCGTGAAGTGCTAGACGCTTTCTTAGAAAAGCTCCACGCAGGTAAAGCAGAATACAGCACGTTGCTTCTAGTGCGTCACGGAAAAGCTGAGTCTCGAAAAACTTGGCAAGGAAGCGAAGCGACTCGACCAATCACACCTCTTGGAGCAGCCGCATCATACGCTTTAGGTCGTGAGCTTGCCTGCTACGCGCCGAATAAGATCATATCGTCACCTTGGAAGCGTTGCGTTGAAACGGTTGCGGCTTTTGCACACGACTCTTCACTTTCTATAGAGCAGGTTGCGGAACTTACTGAAGACCATCACGAGAAACAACCAAAATCTACATTGTCTGTGCTTATAAACGAAATACAAAATCTTGAGTGTAACGCACAAAATACAAGTAAAACTAGCAATGCAAGCACAACTAACAACGCAACCGTCATATGCTTGCACCGACCGGTTATTGGCACTTTCTTTGATTATTTGCGCGAAATAACAAAACCTAGAGCACACAAGCGCATACTCAGTCAAAAATCTCCATATATGCCTACAGGAAGCGCAATAGTTTTGCACATAATTAGTACTCCTAAGGGTGCTCGCATTATTGATATTGAAAAGGTTCTGCCAAGTGTCTACTAGTTTAAATTCTCAATCGAGTTCTATTCATTCAAGCAGATCTGCTTTTATGCCAAGCCCTACAGGAGCTTCACGCCCAAGCCGACCTGCACAAATGGATCCTGCAATGCTCGCGCAGATTGAAGGCGGCACGGATCCGCAGGTTGTAAACGAAATTAGCCACACTTCCGCTGCCGTTTTGCTTAACCGCGTTCATAAAACGCAGTCGCCGGAAATCGTTGAGCGCGTGCTGAATTTGGTTGAAAATGAGGGCATTGAAGTTATTGCAGATTTGTGGAGCCATGCGGAAGCAGAGTCTATTCCTGGAATGTTGTGGCGACTGTACTTACTGCGCATGTCTCTACGAAAGCAGCGCGAAGCTTACGCCGAGTACTGGAGCCTTGGCGAACCTGAAACAACAAGCGCATCCGCTATTACAGGAATTGACGAAGCTCCTACAGGAGAAGATATTGCGCGACTTGCAGATTCTATTCTTTCTGGTGCTTTTACAGGCGATTTTGCTGTAGCGCTTTACCGATCTTCAGCTTTTACTTCGATTATTGCGCGCGGAATGCAAGTTTACGCAAAAAAGTTAGACAAACAAGCAAATACAATGCACACGCAGAAAATTGCAAAAGTTTTGCATATCTCAGCAAATATGCACGCACTTTCGTTATCTTTTGCTCATGGAGCGAAATTATGGCGCGCAGGAAAATTGGAATAAATTATTTGCGATTAAAATTATGCGGCGCGTGAAAACAGAAAACAAGGTATACTCAAAATGATGCTGGCTTGTGTTTAAGCCCCGGGCTCCATTTTTTGCCGCTGCGAGCGGCGTTTGCGCCGACAGGCGCTTTCGCAAGTCAGTATCGTTTCTGCTCTGAGTCTTGAATTTTAAGTTTTAGATTTTATAT
>NZ_LWSR01000051.1:0-13369 GCF_001660745.1 Gardnerella sp. 26-12 | reverse complement strand
ATGCCAATTAATTGCTTAATTATTTTTACTTTCTTTTGCCATATTTTTGGAATAGCTCGTACGCGTTCGCATCGCTCAAATCGTCACTATTGAACATTTCTATATTTTGTTTCGAAATAGTTTCAACTGTTTCCATGCCAATAGCTAAATCTTCTACTGTACGCGACCACACAGCTAATGCCATAGGCGCAACTATTTCTTGCGGTTCGCAATTATATTCGTAAACTTTTGCAGTTAATTTATCAGCTCTATTTGTAATGAGCATAACATCCATTCCACGGAAGAAATCAACAAATTTTTGCACTGCTTCTTCCGGCTCATTGCCGTCCAAATTTTTTAATACTGCAACAGCACCTTGCTCTTCATCGAAGCATCGTGCTGAAACACTAGCCATTTTGCAAAAAGCAGCTAGTAACTGAGCAGGCTGCACATACGTAATCATTAACGCAACTTTTGCTTTATTTCCAAGCAAACCTTGCAAATCTTCTTCAAAATTAGCTTCTTCAATATTGCGCATAGCTTGATCAAGAAAATCATTTTCTTGATTATCGTCGCTTTTTTGGTTATTTTCTAAATTTTCGCTATTTAAATTTTCTTGCGACTCTTCTTTAAATTCACGTTCAAATCCAGCGAGCGCATTATCTAATTCCGCATCAGTAAAAGAAGTGCGCACAGAATCGTCATTGTTACGCTCACCATCATTTTTACGCTTATCGTCACTGTTACGCTCGTCACCGTTGTTTAACATATTCGTTATTTCCTCCTCTTTCAATGTAATTCTTAAAGCATACCTAGTTTTATATTTTATCAAACCAGTAGTGCATATTTTCTACGCGCTAGGCAAACAACTAGATCCAAAAACAATTTTCATTTCAGCAAACAAAGAAGTATCTCGTTTTACGCGGAAACGATCTCCAAAAGTAAGAACTTGCGCCTTGCCTGTATCGTCGACAAGAGCCAAGCGCACTTCACAGCAGCCTGGATGTCGGCTCAAAATATTACTTAATTGCGCAACACGACCTTTATCTAGAACTTTACGAGGAATAACAACTGTTAAAGGTCTCTCATCCACTGATTCAAGAGTTGGTATTTCAAACTCTGTAGCACGCATGGAAACAGTTTCATCACGCACTTCAACTTGTCCACGAATACGCACAACTTGATCAATTGCAAGTTCTTGCGCTGAAGCTTCGTACACTTTGCCAAAGAACATGCATTGTATTGAACTTTCCATGTCTTCAACTGTGACAATCGCCCAAGCATTACCTTTTCGAGACACTCGCCTATCTACGCTCGTAACTAGGCCTGCAATAGTTACTTGCTGACCATCGCTCATAGTTCTTGCTCTGTCGATCAGTTGAGCGATTGACATCTCACGTAAATCTGCCAAAACTGCAGACAATCCGCTTAGTGGATGATCAGAAACGTACAATCCAAGCATTTCTCGCTCAAAATTAAGCTTTGTCTTTTTATCCCACTCTTCAACATCAGGTACAGTAATTTGCATATCTCCCATACCGTTGTCGTCATCCGAGTCAGAAGACGAATCAAGATCAGCAAATAAATCAAACTGACCCTCTGCCTGCTTGCGCTTAAGCGCAATCACAGAATCAATTGCAGGATCACAAATTTGAAACAGCGCACGACGATTTGAATCAATAGAATCAAAAGCTCCAGCTTTAATAAGCGACTCTACTAAACGTCGATTAAGTGCACTAATAGGAACACGTTGTACGAAATCCATAAAGTTTACGAAACGTCCGCGCTCACCTTCACGCTCAGTAATAATATCGTTTACTGCTTTGTCTCCAACGTTACGAATAGCACCCAAACCAAAGCGCACAACATCTCCAACTGCAGAATACTCAAGAACAGACTCGTTTACATCAGGTTGCAAAACTTGAATACCCATGCGCCTTGCCTCGCCCAAGTACAGTGCAGTTTTGTCTTTATTCGTACGTTCGTTTTGAAGCAAAGCTGCCATAAATTCCACAGGATAATGCGTTTTTAGGTATGCAGTCCAGTAAGAAATCAAGCCATAAGCTGCAGAGTGAGCTTTATTAAACGCGTAACCAGAGAACGGAACCAAAACATCCCACACAGCTTGTGCAGCTTCTTCAGAATATCCGTGAGCTTTCATACCTTCAAAGAATGGCACCTGTTCTTTTGCCAGCACTTCCGGCTTTTTCTTGCCCATTGCTCGACGTAACACATCTGCTTTACCAAGACTGTATCCTGCTAAAATACGCGCTGCAGACTGCACCTGCTCCTGGTAAACAATTAAACCGTAAGTTTCGTCCAAAACTTCCTTTAACGGCTCAGCAACTTCTGGATGAATAGGGATAATATCTTGCAAACCATTCTTGCGCTTAGCATAATTCGTATGCGAATCCATATCCATAGGACCAGGCCTGTAAAGTGCAATCAAAGCCGAAATATCGTTGAAATTATCCGGTTTCAAAGTACGTAGAAGCGCACGCATACCGTCGGAATCAAGCTGGAAAACGCCTAAAGTATCACCCCTAGAAAGCAGTTGATAAGTAGCTTTATCGTCTAACGGAATCTTAGTATAATCAATCGGATCCTTCCCATTATTTTCGATATTTCGCAAAGTATCGCGAATAACTGTCAAGTTGGAAAGACCCAAAAAGTCCATTTTTACAAGACCGAGCGTTTCACAAGTGTGATACTCAAAAGTTGTAGTAATAGTACCGTCAGTGCGCTCTAAAAGTGGCGAAGTGTTTGTGATTGGCTCCGAGCCCATGATTGTTGCACAAGCATGCACACCTGTTTGACGAATCAAACCTTCAATGCCCTTAGCTTCTTCCGTAATGCGATGAGTATCTGGATCCGTGTCGTACATTTCGCGAAACTCGCGCGCTTCAGCGTAACGCTTTGATTTTTCGTCGAAAATATCGTGCAAGCTCATATCTTTGCCGTTTTTAGCAGGAGGAAGAACTTTCGTAATTTTTTCGCCTACTGAAAACTCGTAGCCCATAATACGCGCAGAATCTTTAAGAGCTTGCTTCGTTTTAATAGTTCCGTAAATAACGCACTGAGCAACTTTATCTCTACCGTATTTTTCGCTCACGTATTCAAGAACTTTGGCCCTGCCATCCGGGTCAAAATCAACATCAATATCAGGCAAGGATACGCGCTCCGGGTTTAAGAAGCGTTCAAAAATCAGACCATGCTTCATAGGATCAAGCTCTGTGATGCCCATTGCGTACGCAACCATAGCGCCTGCAGCAGAACCACGACCAGGACCTACCATTACACCATGCGCTTTAGCCCAATTAATATAATCTGCAACAACTAAAAAGTATCCGCAGAATTGCATTTGGCAAATCACACCGCACTCGTAATCAGCCTGCTTTAAAACTTCCATTGGAATGTTGTTATTGTAACGACGCTCCAAACCTTCCTCGACTTTTTTAAGGAATAGCGAAGTCTCATCCCAACCTTCCGGGCAGTCAAATTGCGGCATAAAAGCGCCATCTTCGCCGTCGTCGAACATAACATTGCATCGACGAGCAATCTCAAGCGTGTTATCGCAAGCTTCTGGAAATTCTTTAAAAAGCTCACGCATTTGCTCAGCGGACTTCAAATAGTATCCTGAACCGTCAAACTTAAAACGGTCAGGATCGTCCAAGCGCGAGCCGGAATTAATGCAAAGCATAGCATCTTGCGCTTCACGATCTTCTTCATGAACGTAATGCAAATCGTTTGTTGCAAGAAGAGGTGCGTTAAGTTTTTTTGCAATTTCAAGCAAGTCTTTAGTTACGCGCGTTTCAATAGAAAGCCCGTGATTCATAAGCTCGATAAAGAAATTGTCACGCCCGAAAATATCTTGAAACTCACCAGCTGCTCGTAAAGCCTCTTTGAACTGACCTAAGCGAAGACGCGTCTGGATAATTCCAGAAGGGCATCCTGAAGACGCAATTACACCTTTTGAGTAGGTTGAAAGCACGTCTTTATCCATACGTGGGTAGCGCATAACTCTACCCTCAAGATTCGCCACAGACGAAGCTTTAAGAAGATTTGTTAAGCCAGTATCGTTTTCCGCCCACAAAGTCATATGCGTAATTAAACCGCCGCCAGAAACGTCATCTGCACGCTGATCTTCCGTGCCCCAATGCACGCGACTTTTGTCTTGTCTTGCTGTTTCAGGAGTAACATACGCTTCTATGCCAATAATTGGCTTAATCCCAGCTTTTACAGCCGTACTCCACATTTCGTACGCGCCGTGCATGTTGCCATGATCCGTAATAGCTACAGCCGGCATACCTAATTCTTTAGCGCGCGCTACTAAATCAGGTATTTTTGACGCACCATCTAGAAGTGAATAATGCGTGTGATTGTGCAAATGTACGAAGTTGGTTTCCGGCTGAGTCATAAAAGATATTCTATAAGCGAAAGTTGACTGAAAAAATGCAAAAACGTTACTTTAATAATGCTCGCATAGCTTCTAACGCGTGTTGCAAATCAAGAGGATAATGCGACTTAACCGTCACTGATTTACCCGTGCGAGGATGTGTAAAAGTAAGTTCCATAGAATGCAACCATTGACGTTGCAACCCAAGTTTTTGAGCCAAAACTGGGTTCGCTCCATACATTGAATCCCCAACCAAAGGGTGACCTATAGACGAAAAATGGACGCGTATTTGATGTGTACGACCAGTTTCCAAATTAACGCTTACTAACGTTGCTTGACTAAAACGCTCAAGCACATCCCAGTGCGTAACAGCAGGCTTGCCGTCAGAAGTAATAGTAAAACGAAAATCAGATACTTTTGCGCGACCTATAGGAGCATCAATAGTAGCTTTATCTTGCGCTAAATCTCCTTGAACAAGCGCATGATACGTTTTTTTAACGATATGCTTTGCAAACTGATTTTTCATTACTTCATAAGCAAAATCTGTTTTACAAACTAGCATTAATCCGCTTGTTCCAACGTCTAATCTGCTTACGATTCCTTTGCGCGATTCGTCGCACAGCGTTGTTTTTATATCTATTCCAACAGCTTCTAGGCATTCTGGAACTGTCGGCCCACTCCATCCCTTTGCTGCGTGAGAGGCAACTCCAACAGGCTTATCTATTACAACAACATCGTCGTCGTTGTAAATAATTGGAATATTACATACAGAAGATTCATTATTTTGCTCTTCTTTTTGTTCTGCACTTTCTTTTTGATCGACAACAATCGTATCGCCATCTTGCAAAATGGAGGATTTTTGCGATTTTCTACCTAAGATTTTCGCTTGGTTACGCTCAATAAGAGATATCGCACTTGCACGCGAAACTCCCATTAGTTTTGATAAGCAAACATCAAATCTGCAGCCGGAAAATTGGCTTGTAACTTTAAAGCAAATATCACTCATCGGCATGCCCGAAAAGAGGAATCCCAATCAAAATAAGGCATACAACTGCGATTCCTGCAAACATAAGCTCAATATCTGCAACGTTCCCAACAGACCAACCGTAGTTTATAAAATCTACGACTTTGCCATTCAAAAAACCTTGAGCATATTGCGCTCTATCAATGAGGTTTCCGAAAGCTCCAGCAAACGCTAGAGCAAACGCAATAGTCCAATACAAAGATTTTGTGTGCTTAATAGCCGCTATCATGGCACCACAAGCAGCACAAGCTAATACGCTAATAACCCACGTAAAAGAAGAACCTAAGCCAAATGATGCTCCAGGATTTCGTACAAGAGTTAAAGAAAGCAAGTGCGGCACAAGCTCAATGTTTTTCCCGTCACTAAGCGTCGCCAAAGCCCAAAGTTTTGTTATGCGATCTAGCACAACACCAATAAAAACAATTAGTGCAAAAACGGCTACGCGAGTACGTAGCCGTTTCACACGCACATCTCTATGCGTCAATATTTATCCGATCTTTAGTAATTCAAATAGTATCGGTGCAGTGCGCAACATTTTAAAATATCAGTCACGCACTGCTAAAAACTACTCTTGCTTACCAGATTCTTCACCCTGCTTGTTGCCTAATGCAGCATAGGTATTTTCATCAGAAACTTGAGCAACCAACTGACCAAGGAAATCAGTCAAGCGAGTACGATATTCAGTCTCAAATTGCTTGAGGCTCTGAATATTTCCTTCAATAACTTGAGTTTGCTTCTCAAGATTCTCACGTACCTGACGAGCATATGCATCAGCAGCTGTACGAGTTGTAGAATCATAGTCTGCAGCACGATGCTGTACTTCAGCTTCATACTGGTCAGCTTGATCATGCGTCTGCTTAGAGTAATCATCAGCAGCTTGACGAACCTTACCAGAGTAAGCATCAGCCTCATTGTGAGCACGAGCAGCATAAGAATCAGCATCGCCGCGAGTACGAGTAGAGTAATCGTCAGCATCAGCATGAGTCTGCTTGCTGTATTCTTCAGCTTCAGAACGAGTGCGTGCAGAATATTCATCTGCCTTAGCAACAGTTTCGTTATAACGAGCTTGGCTTTCTTCAACAATTTGTTGAGCCTTAGCCTTGCCTTTATCTACATATTGATCATGCAATTGCATAGCAAGAGTCAACATTGCAGTTGCACGCTCTGGCTCAGAACCTTGTGCTTCTGCACCAGCACCAGCAATCTTTTGCAAGCTACCAGTTTCAGTATTTGGTTCCATCTTAGCAACCTGCTTTCGAAGCTGCTCTTCACGCTGACGAGACTCTTCCAACTGCTTGGAAAGTTCCTCAATCTTAGTGTTTTCTTGCTGAGTGACAACAAGCTGCTGGCGAACAGTTTCAAGCTCGCGACCCAAGTTTTCGCTGCTTGCACGGAAGTCGTCACGCTCGCGAGTAACAGTTTCAAGCTCTTTTTGAACCTGCTTAGCATTGTCTGCTTGAGCAGTTTGAGCAGTTAACTGATCTACCTGCGCACCCAAACCATCTAACTGTTCCTTCAACTGCTGGTTTTGAGCAGTCAAAGCACGATTACTTTCTTCAGCTTCACGCAACTTAGTTGCAGTAGCTTCAAGTTGAGAAGCAGCTTCATTTGATTCACCCTGCTTCTTAGAAGCATCACGCAATGCCTCATTTTCTTTAGTTAAGGATTCTACCTTAGAAGTTAACTCAGCAATCTTCGTATTCAAACCCGCAACATCACGGCCAAGAGATTGCGTGGAAGCCCCTAGGCCCTGCACTGCCTGCTGACCGAGTGCTTCTATTGTTTCTGTAACCTGATCGAGAAACTCGTCGACCTCGTCAACGTCATAACCTCCCTTAAAACGTACAATTTGGAAGGTATGCTCTCGAATGTCCTTAGGCGTCAACAGAGTCATATGCTTTACACCTCGCTTTTTGGGCATAGCCCTTTGATATATATCTATTCGATGCTATCACGTCCGCAGAAAATTAGTGCGGTTAATACAAAAATTTATGCAACAAAACGCCGCTTTTATAAAAATTACGCGTTAAAAAACCATAAACTCATCTATAACCAAATTTGAAGAACGTATAGAGCAAAATATAAAAGCATATAACTTACGTCAATACTAATATTTCCACAACGAGTTGGCGGAATAAACTTGCGCAATACGCGTAATAGCGGTTCTGTTATGAAATAAATAATCCGTATTAGAAAATTAAAAGCACCTCTAGGACGCATACGAGGAACAAGCACAAATAACCAATCTGCAACCATTCGAATAATCATTATTATCAAATAAGCGCGTATAATCACACGTAATATAGATAACGCAACAAATATCATTCGAACATCACCTTACAAAATAATACAACTAACACATTCAAGTTAAGCATACGCTGCAGAATCAAAATGCGAGAATAACAGATGTTATGCAACAGATGCATATCATTAAACTTCAGTTTTACGAGATATAATCTCACTGATTGTATTGATATTATTCAAAAGGAAGGTCGACAATGACTGTTCTTGTTACAGGTGGATGCGGATACATTGGAGCACATGTAGTTCACGCTTTACATGAAACAAAGCAAAATGTCGTCGTCGTTGACGATTTAAGCTACGGAAAGCCTACAAGAATTGAAGGCGCACGTCTTTATGGTATGGATATCTCTTCTCCTGATGCAGGAAAGCGACTTGCGCAAATTATGAAAGATGAGCACGTCGATGCTGTAATTCACTTTGCTGCTAGAAAGCAAGTTGGAGAGTCCGTAGAAAAGCCACTTTGGTATTATCAACAGAATATTAACGGCATGCTTAATGTGCTTGAAGGCATGAAAGATAGCGGAGTTAAGAAGCTCGTATTTTCTTCTTCTGCAGCAACTTATGGAGTACCTCCTGTTGAAGTTGTACCAGAAGATGTTGTGCCAATGTTGCCAATTAACCCTTATGGTCAAACCAAGCTTTTTGGCGAGTGGATGGCACGTGCTTGCGAGCACACATACGGAATTCGCTTCTGCGCACTGCGTTACTTCAACGTAGCTGGATGCGGTCCGGTGGAATTGGAAGATCCTGCGATTTTGAACTTAATTCCTATGCTTCTTGACAGACTACAGCGAGGAAAAGCACCTGCTATTTTTGGCGACGACTATCCTACTGCTGATGGCACTTGCATTCGCGACTATATTCACGTTTCTGATTTAGCAGACGCGCATATTGCGGCACTCACGTATTTGGATCGCGACGAGCGCAAGTACGATGCTTTTAACGTAGGAACTGGTAAGGGCACGTCTGTGCGCGAAATTGTTGACGAAGTGCGCAGAGTTACCGGTTTACCATTTAAAGAAACTGTTCTTGATCGCAGAGCTGGAGATCCTCCACAGCTTATTGGCAGCACGAAGCGAATTAACGAAGAAATGGGATGGCATGCTCGCTACGACGTTAAGGATATCGTAGAATCTGCTTGGGCAGCTTGGCAGGCAAATCCTGAGCATCATATTGATGTTGATTCGTGGAAGCAGCTTGACTAGCGAATAAAACAAAACGCGCGGCACAAATCGTGTCGCGCGTTTTTGTTGTGGCTCCGAGCGGGATCGATCCGCTGACCTAACGATTTTCAGTCGTTCGCTCTACCAACTGAGCTACAGAGCCATGACGAATAAAAAACCCGGCGAACCGGGTATTCTATTAATCGCGACCCCGGCCGGACTTGAACCGGTGACCTCCGCCGTGACAGGGCGGCGCTCTAACCAACTGAGCTACGGGGCCGTGGCTTTGTTCTCTCGAACAGCCGAGTCACTATCTTACAGAATCCTTAGCAAAATGCAAGTGCCGCGCGTGTTCGGCGTGTTGCCGCACAAAATCAAGCTATTATTCAAGCTCAACAGCTCCAGTGCAAAGCTGATAATACTCCCCACGTTTTGCCAATAATTCCTCATGTGAACCGCGCTCAATAATGCGACCGTGATCCAGCACCATAATCACATCAGCATTGCGCACTGTAGACAGTCTGTGAGCGATTACAAACACAGTACGCCTTTCCATCAAAGAATCCATTCCATGCTGAACTAACTCTTCAGTATGCGTGTCAATCGATGAAGTTGCTTCATCGAGAATCAACACAGGCGGATTTTCTACTGCAGCACGAGCAATAGAAATAAGCTGCTTCTGACCTTGAGAAAGCCCTTCACCACCATTGTTAAGCTGCGTATTGTATCCGTCAGGAAGATGAGAAATAAACGCGTCAGCATGAGCTAATTTTGCAGCTTGAATACAATCTTCGTCGCTAGCATCAAGATTTCCATAACGAATATTGTCCATTATTGTGCCTGTAAATAAATTCACATCTTGCAAAACAGTGCCAATAGCGTGGCGCAAATCCGTTTTGCAAATATCGCGCACGTCAATGCCATCATACAAAATTTGCCCATCATCGATGTCGTAAAAACGCGTAAGAAGGTTAGCAATAGTAGTTTTTCCAGCACCTGTAGCTCCAACAAGAGCAACTTTTTGACCAGGTTTTGCAAACCACGTAATATCGTGTAAAACAGGATGATTTTCTTTGTAACCAAACACAACATCCGTAAAACGCACGTCGCCTCGAAGCAAAGTATAGCGGCCATCCTTAGAAGTGCGAGCATCTCGCTTTGCATGGCACACAATCTCTTGAGCCATTTCACTTAAGTTTTGAGCGCGCTTTTTAGCTTTAGTACCATTATCTTGCTTTGATCTTTTCCAAGCCCAATAAATATTGCTTCCTTCAGATTGTTCATCTACTTCTTCAAGCACATCAAATGCTGATTTTTCTCCAAGATCTTCATCAGACTGAAGTACACGCACTTTAACTAATTGCACACTGCCAGAATCAAGTTCTGGCTTTTCATCAAGTAACTCAAAAATACGAGAAGCTCCTGCAAGAGCCATCATAAGTGCGTTAGCTTGCATTGTAATTTCGCCAATAGGGTTAATAAATGCGCGCGAAAGTGCCAGCAAAGATATAAGTGTACCCAATGTAAGAGTACTAGATCCAGCTAATCCCAGCGTTGGCAGACCTGCTGAAGCAGCCCACGCACCGAGTAAAGCAATTAATACATAAAGCAAATAGCTTGCATTACTAATAACAGGCATTACATTATTTGCATAAGAATTTGCACTTGCAGAAATTTTTTGCACTTTTTCTATGCAATTATCTAATTTTTCAATAGAATCTGCCTCATGATTAAAAATTTTAATCACTTTGCTGCCTGTTGCAGATTCTTCAACAAACTCATTTAGCTCACCTAATGCATGCTGGAATTGCTCAAATAGACTGCCAGATTTCTTTAGCATAAAACGCACTAAATAAAGCAATATTGCAGTAAATATAACTACAAAAACTGCAACCGGAAGCGATAGACACATAATAGATATAAACGCTGCCAAAATCGACATTAGCGCAGAAAAAGAGTCCGGAAATGCCCACGAAATTGCCTCACGAAGAACCTCAGTATCGTTTGTGTAACGGCTCATAATATCGCCGTAACCTTGAGAATCTAAGTAACGCAATGAAAGCTTCTGCTGATGCTTAAACATAGAATCTCGCAAATCACGCATAACACTTTCAGATATATTCGCAACAAGTCTGCTCCAAAGCCAAGAACAAAACACACCAACAGCGTAAACACTTGCCATCAGAATAATCATGCGAACAAGAGGCGTCCAATCCTGATTATGCTTACCGACAAGCGGAAGAATATACGAGTCCACAAGAGATTGCAAAAACACTGCACTTGCAGCTTGCACAATTGCGCTAACTATTATTGATGCAATAATTACGTAAATTTTAACTCGATACACCAGCACATAAGAGGCAAGTCTGCTAAGAGTTTCCCAACTAATAGCTGAATCATTTTTAGAAGAGTGAGCCGTTTTATTCTTAGCCATTGTTATTTAGCTCCTTCTTCTTTAGTTGCGCCAGTTATGCTACTTTTTTCTTGAGAAATCGCCATATTTCTGTAAAATTCACAAGACTTAAATAATTCATCATGCGAACCGTTAGCAACAACACGACCATCTTTAAGAACAACAATAATATCTGCATGTTCGATTGAAGATATGCGCTGAGCAACGATAATTTGCGTAGAATCAGGCATAAACTTTTTCAAGCCATCGCGAATTTTACTATCAGTTTTCATATCAACTGCACTCATCGAGTCGTCAAGGATTAAAATTTTCGGCTTCCTCAAAAGTGCGCGCGCAATGCACAAACGCTGTCGCTGACCACCGGAAACATTCTTACCGCCCTGATCAATATGCGTATTGTAGCCATCTGGTAAATCTTTAATAAACTCATCAGCACAAGCAATTTCGCAAGCTTGACGCAAATCATCATCGCTTGCTTCCGCTCTACCCCAGCGAAGATTTTCTGCAATTGTGCCACTAAACAAAATATTTTTTTGTAGAACAACGCCAACTTCTCCACGCAAACTAGAAGAATCATAATCGCGAATATCTTTTCCACCTACAAAAAGAGTGCCAGAAGTTACGTCATAAAGTCTTGCAATTAATTGCACTAAACTTGATTTTCCAGATCCCGTTGCACCAACAACACCAACAGTTGCTCCAGAAGGAATAGATATATTTATATCATGTAAAATTTCCTGTTCTGCTGGGGCAGATTCATCTGTATTATCTGATTGAGGATAGCGTAACGAAACATTTTCAAAACGCACAGAAGCGTCAGAAAGCTTTGTCAGCGGATGCTTGGAAACAACTTCAGTATTTCGAGATTGCAAAACATGTGAAATACGATGCATCGAAGCTCGAGCTGTTAACGACATTACAAAAACTGCAACTAAATTCGCTAAAGCAAACAAAATTTGCAAAGCATACACTACTAATGCAGCAAGATTTCCTGTTGTTAAACCAAAAGCAGGATTATTTCCCGAAGCCACAATTTCGTGCGAAGCCAACCACGCAATAAGTAGCATGCCAGAATAAAAACATAAGTTAAACAAAKGAATACTACAATTTAACACATACTCAGCTTTAATAAAATAATCATAGATTTTATGTGAAATACGCGTAAAACGACTTATTTCATAATCAGAACGCACATAAGACTTTACGACGCGAATATTATGCAAATTCTCGCCAACTCTATTATTCATCTCGTCAATCATTCGATAAATTCGAGAAAATGCTGGAGCAACTATACTAGCTCCAACAGCGCCAATTGCACCAATAATAGGCACGAATGAAAGAAAAACCCACGAGATAGCAGGGCTAATTGAAAAAGTAAACCACCAAGCAGTGATGATAATCATAACGCTGCGAACACCAGAGCGAATAATCATTTGGTAAGCAAATTGCACATTTGACACATCGCTAGTCATACGCGTAACAACAGTGCCGCTAGAAAACTTATCTAAATCAGAAAAACTTAAACTTTGTAAGCGTGAAAACATGTTGTGACGTAAATTTTTACCGAAACCAGCACTAGAATGCGCACAACAAATACCAGAAATAACGCCTGCAATCATTGCAATTGCAGCAAAAATAAGCAATTGCAAACCATAATATTGCACAGCTTCTTGAGAACGTGACATAATGCCAAAATCAATAAGATTTGACATTACTGTAGGAATCTCAATTTGCATAGCAGCTTCAACGAGAATAGTAACAACTGTTAAAACGCCAAGAAAACGGTACTTTTTTAAAGATAACAGAATCGTACGCAATGCGCGAGGAGAATTATTGCTAATTTTTCGTGAATTGTTCTTCGGCTTTTCTGCCATTGCATCCCTTCCCCTACATAACGTCATGTGTAGGTTTAATAATATCACTTCTTCAAATACATATTTGAATTATTGCGCATGGCGCATTTCCGTATTGAGTTACTTCATTACCAAATGCATAAATAGATGAATCTTTGACATAGTAGTATACAGACAAATCACATACGAAAAAGTGCTTCTACACATTCAAATTATAAACAACGATTGATTTCATCT
>NZ_LWSR01000050.1:0-14045 GCF_001660745.1 Gardnerella sp. 26-12 | reverse complement strand
CTTTTATATTTTATGTTTCACAAGTTCACTACTTGCAAAATGCACCCTTACATTAAATGCACATTTACAGCACAGCATTAGCAACGAAATCAAGCAGGAACAGCAAGGAAACAATCCAAAGCATTGGATGAACTTCCTTAGCACGCTTCTTGCAAGTCATAACTAAGCAGTACATGATGAAGCCTGCAGCGATGCCGTAAGAAATGGAGTAAGAGAACGCCATGAATACGGCAGCAAAGAATGCAGGAATTGCTTCGGAAATATCGTCCCAAGCAATTTCCTTCAAGGAGCTTGCCATCATGCAACCAACAACAACAAGCACACCTGCAGTTGCTGCAGCAGGAACTGCAGAAGCAAAAGGCGCAAGAACAATAGAAAGCGCGAAGCAAATAGACACAACTACGGAAGTCAAACCAGTGCGACCACCGGCACCAATACCAGCAGCAGATTCTACATAAGTAGTGGTGTTAGAAGTACCGCAAATTGCGCCAACAGAAGTAGCAATAGAATCAGCAAACAATGCGCGATCCATCTTGGAGCTAAATCCGGAGCCGTTTTCAAGAGCCTTTTCGTCAGCCTCAGAGAAGATACCTGTACGACGGCCAGTACCAATAAAGGTGCCGAGAGTGTCAAAAGTATCCGACATTGAGAATGCGAAAATAGTTACCAACACAAGCGGCAAACGAGCAGGATCAGCAAACAAAGATGCAAAACCCTTATCGCTAAAAATAGCACCGAAAGTAGTTGGAAGCTGAGCAAAAGCATCAGTAACAGACACTGCATTGTTCAAAGAAGTCAATCCCAAAGGAATACCAATTAAAGAAGTTGCAATAATTGTAATAAGCAAGCTTGCGCGAACTTTAAGAACTGTAAGAACAATAGCAAAAAGAAGTCCAATAAGGAATAACCAAAGCACAGGGTTATTCATAACAGCAAGACCTGGAATAGCAGCAGTTGGTTTACTCTTTGCAGCGGCGGCAGGATCCTTGGAAGTAAAAGTAATCAAGCCAACACTCATCATGCCCACATAGGCCACAAATAAACCAATGCCACCGCCGATTGCTTGTTGAAGCGAAGTCGGAATGGCACGAATAATCATTTTACGAATCTTGGTAACGGTAATAATAATGTTAATTAAACCGCACAAGAACACCATGCACATGGCCTCTTGCCAAGTAAAATGCAGGCCGAAGCAAACTGTGTAAGTAAAGAATGCGTTAAGACCCATGCCAGCAGCCTGTGCGTAAGGTACGTTAGCAAACAAGCCCATAACAAGGGTACCAATGATTGCTGCGATGATTGTAGCGAGGAAAACGCCACCTTTAGGCATGCCAGTTTGGCTTAAAATCATTGGATTTACGACGATAATATACGACATTGCGAAGAATGTAGTGAGACCTGCAGTGATCTCCGTTGATACATTCGTGCCGTTTTCTTTGAGATGGAAGAACTTTTCCATATACTCTCTGTTCCTTGGTTTACAAGCGCAAAAGACCAGAAAAGCGCGGCGAAAGCACTTGAGCAATCGCGTACGCAATTACATTTGGGCATTCACGCAGAGGTTACTGCGACTCGTCGAATGAACGAAGGCATCACAAAATCTCACATAAAATTATGAAAATTACGAAACCTTTGAACAACCGAACAGCTCTGACCTTACGCGCACGTGCTGACCAAGGAAATACACCGAAATCAAAGAAGTATATAACAAATCAGCCAAAACGACCGGAAATATAACGCTCAGCTTCAGCGTTGCGCGGATTGTTGAACATAGTAGTCGTGTCTGCAAAGTATTCCAAATGCCCCGGCTGACCTACAGCTTTCAAATTAAAGAATGCCGTGTAATCCGCAACACGCGCAGCCTGTTGCATATTATGAGTCACGATCACAATCGTGTAGTCACGCTTAAGCTCATTAATCAAATCTTCTACAGCCAACGTAGAAATAGGGTCAAGAGCTGAGCAAGGCTCGTCCATAAGTAAAACTTGCGGATGCACAGCCACAGCCCTAGCAATGCAAAGTCGCTGCTGCTGACCGCCAGAAAGACCAATACCCGGCTTATCTAAGCGATCCTTAACTTCATTCCACAAGTTCGCGCCTCGTAAAGCCCACTCAACTAAATCGTCAGCATCACTCTTAGCAATTTTGCGATTATTCAAACGAACTCCAGCGAGCACGTTTTCTCGAATAGACATTGTTGGGAAAGGATTTGGACGCTGGAAAACCATGCCAACATCGCGGCGGACAGCCACAGGATCCACGTCTTTACCGTATAAATCGCGGCCTTCAAGAAGCACTTGACCTTCTACTCGCGCGCCAGGAGTGATTTCGTGCATGCGGTCTAAAGTGCGCAAAACTGTTGATTTTCCGCATCCGGAAGGTCCGATAAAAGCCGTCACTTTATTTGGCTCAATATTAATATTCACATCTTCTACAGCAAGAAAATCACCATAGTAAATATTAAGATGCTTCACATCAATTCGTTGACCCATTTTATGCTCACTTTCTAAAAATTTAATTCGCTTTGCTTTAACTCACTTTATTTAAGATTTACTTCGCTTTATTTCGCCTTTACAGAAAACACTCGAGCTACAACTCGCCCCAAAATATTTAGCAACAACACCAACACAATAAGCGTTAAAGCTGCAGCCCACGAGCGCTCCATTGGAATTGACGTTACGCAAGAAGCCGGCGCATTAGCTGGACAATTCGCAGAAAGTTTGGAATATTCTTGGTAAACGTACACCGGCAAAGTCGTCATTTGCCCATCAAATAAATTGAGATTCGTGGAAGCAATAAAGCCTGAAGCCATAAGAAGTGGTGCAGTTTCGCCAATAACGCGCGCAACCGCAAGAATACAGCCAGACACAATTCCCGGAAGAGCAGTGCGCAAAACGATTTTTGTAATTGTGCGCTGCTGAGTAACTCCCAAAGCAAGAGACGCCTCGCGCAAATCGTTAGGCACGATTTTTAGCATTTCTTGAGAAGACTTCACAACTGTTGGAATCATAAGAAGTGAAAGAGCCACAGATCCTTCAAAACCATTGATTGTGCCAGGACCAGCAAGAAGAGCAAACATAGAAAATGCAAACAATCCAGCAACAATAGACGGAATACCACTCATAACGTCAACAAGCAGATTAATTATGCGCGAAATTTTGTTTCCGCGAGCATACTCAACCAAATAAACAGCACACATTAAACCAATCGGAATTGAAATAACCATAGCTCCTAGCGTTATTTCAAGAGTTCCAATAATCGCGTGCAAAATTCCGCCGTAACCGCCAGTTCCAGTAGCATTTCCGCCCACAACGTAAGTCATGTTATGAGTGAGAAAATCAAAATTTAAACGCTTAATACCATTGATAATGGTTGTTAAAAGCAAAGAAATAAGCGGAATAAGTGCCACAACAAAAGACAAGAAAATCAGCACGCGCATAAGCATGTCTTTACGTTTGCGCGCAGCTATGTGTGAGCGAGTTGGGCGGAATTTGTTGAAGTCAATAACCGGAGCCGCAGAATTTTCTGCGCGATTTTCTACGCAATTTTCTGCGAAGACTTCAGCACCTTCGTTAGATTTATTAATTTGATGCTCCATTTATGCGCCCGCCTTTCCGGTAATTTTGCGAGCAATAAAGTTGACTGCAAAAGAAATAACGAACAAAACTAAGCCGGTTGCAATAAGCGCACTTACGCCAAGTCCGTTCGCTTCCGGATACTGCGCTGCAATATTTGCGGCAATAGTTTGATTTTGAGAAGCCTTGAAAATATTGATACCAAAAGTAAATCCAGGAGACAAAATCATCAAAACTGCCATCGTTTCACCCAAAGCACGGCCCAGCCCAAGCATAGAAGCCGACACAATACCAGACTTTGCAAACGGCAAAACAGCTAACTTAATCATCTCCCACTTCGTAGCGCCGAGCGCAAGCGCACCTTCCTGCTGCAAGCGAGGAGCCTGCTGGAAAATATCGCGAGCCATAGAAGTAATAATCGGCAAAATCATCACAGCCAAAACTAATGCAACCGTAGCAGCAGAACGAGAAGGATTAGCCGCCGGACCAGAAAATAGCGGAATCCAGCCAAAAAGTTTAGAAACCCAATCCCAGAAAGGATACATAGCTGGAACCAAAACCAATCCACCCCACAAACCATAGATTACGGACGGAATCGCAGCAAGCAAATCAATTACTCCACTCAAAAGCGGAACAATTTTTTTAGGCGCATAATACGAAATAAACAGAGCAATACCAATTGCCACAAAAAATGCGAACAGCAGCGCGAGCGCAGACATAAGCACTGTGCCAAAAATAAGCGGAGCCACATAGCTTATAAAATCATGCGCTTTACCACCAGTAAAATCAGCAAACACATGACTTACTTGATTGTGATTTCCACTTAATAACGGCAAAGCACGAAACAGCAGAAATACTGCAACTGCTGTAAGAACAAGCAAAATTAGCATGCCACAGCCTGCAGCCACGCCTTTAAAAAGACGGTCTACAAGATGAGTGCCAACATAATTTTTGCTATTGCTCTCAGAAATTTGAGCAGTTTCGTTTGCACTATTCGCAACTGCTTTCGCATTTTTCGTAGAACTCAATCATTCTCCTTTATAACCGATACGTTCATAATATCAGTTTGTAAAGTTTTTACTTTCCTGTTTTAACAGACTTAATCGATGCGTTAATTTTGCTTACCAAATTTTGTGGAAGTGGAGCCGTTCCAGCAGCAGAAGAAGCAGCATTCTGCCCTTCCGCGCTAGTTACGTAGCTAAGCCAAGACTTCACAAATCGAGCAGTTCCAGCATCTTTATAAACCGGGCAAGCAATATCGTAAGAAACTAACACAATTGGATAAGCACCCTTAGATTGCGTATTGTGATTAATTTTCATAACAACGCGATTAGGATATTTTGCAGAAGCGTCTGCGTCAATTTCAGAATCAGCTAAAGTTTTAGAAGCAGCTTCCGGAGAAATCTCATTGTAAGTATCCCCCACCTTCACTGCAACAGTACCGAGCTTACCGACCTGTGAAAAATCAGCGTAACCAATCGCACCATTTGCCATGCGAATAGTAGATACAACGCCCGAAGTGCCCTTTGCACCTTGACCGACACTATTCGGCCAGTTTTCAGAAAGATCATATTTCCAATCGTCCGGAGCTGCATCCTTCACGTAGCTTAAGAAATTCTGCGTTGTACCGGACTTATCGGAGCGGTGAACAACAGTAATCGGGGTGTCTGGAAGCTTTAGCTTAGGATTCTGTTTCTTGATATCCTCATCATTCCAGCGCGTAATTTTTCCGTCGAAAATTTTAGCAATCGTCGAAGCGTCCAAATTAATATGCTTGCCAGCATCCGAAACACCTTTAAGGTTGAAAATAATCGCAATTGGTGAAACATACACAGGCACATCGAAAGCCGTAGTTCCATGAGCACAAACCGACTTAGACTTTTCAACTTCGTCGTTACTCAATGCTTTGTCTGAACCAGCCCAAGCCGTGGCACCAGTCATAAAAGTGGTAACGCCAGCACCAGAACCAGTAGGATTGTAAGCAATTTTTGCACCCGGATTTTTAGATTGGAATCCTGCAATCCACGCTTCCATTGCAACCTGCTGGGAAGAAGCACCCGAGCCTTGGAAATTGCCGGAGATCTTAGTGTTTTGCGAACCTGACGCATTGGAATTATCAGCAGGAACATTGTCTCCGCAAGCAGAGCAGGTTGCACACAAGCCGAAAGTTAGCGCCGCCGCAGCAATACTGCGGAACTTAAGTGCGCTTTTAGTCGTATTAAATTTATTCATATTTGACTTATTCATATCGTTACGCATATTCTTCTTTCCTTTCGCGAAGAATTGCCTTGCGCCCCACCACATTTTCGCGTTCCTATAGCCGTATTGCGAATTGGGCGCATTTTCTTAATTAATCCCTATCTTTTTTTATTAACGCAACCATCGTAAACAGGTGGGTAAAACCTCACCGGCAAAAATAAAGTGGGTACCAAAAATGGCGGTATTTGGCGCTATATTTAACGCGACTTAAGCAAAATGAAGGTCGGCGACCACATCAGCGTGTCGAAATGCTACAAATTGCGAAGAATATTTACCGTAATTTTTGCAGCAGTGTCCGCATACTCGGAAATATCAAAAGTGTGAAAATCCTCGTATTTTGTATCCGCATTATCGCTCATTGCGCGCACAACAAGTGCAGGAACGTCGTTACGAGCAGCCACATGCAAGACTGCTGCGCCTTCCATTTCCACAGCATCCGCTTGAGTAGCTGCAATTACCTCCGCTACTTTTTCTGGCGAATCAACAAAATATCCGCCGGATGCAATAGTGCCAGCGATATGCGTGATTTTCATATCGGTAAGCACTTTACTAGCTACTTTAAGAAGATAATCATCCGAATGAAATTCGCTTGCAAATGGCTTCCATTGACCGATTAAGCGCATATCGGTATCGAGATATTTTACAGTTTTTCCAAGAACAACATCGTTCGTATGCAAATTTTTATTAAGATTTCCTGCAATACCAGAAAAAATTACGGCTTGAGGATTGTATGCGTCAATAAGATATTGCACAGTTGCAGCAGCATTAACCAGACCCATTCCGCCAACAGTAGCCGCGACTTCGATTTTACTGCCATTCGCCGAGTCAAGAGTGCCGCAAGATACATCAAGACTTGCAGAGTGATCGTGAGTCACGTTTTCAAGCGCACTGGCAATATGCGCAACTTCTTCCTCTAAAGCACCAACAACAGCGACTTTAGTAATTTTCTCAGTATTAGACATTAAGAATCATCCTTTTTTTACTTCGCCACTTACGCATTTATCGTTATTCTTAACCAAAAACACGCATACTAAAGTCATAATAACAAAAGTTAAAGTCGCAATCTTCAGCAATGCTTCGCACGTAAAATCAAACCAAGGATTCACAACAGGAACATTGAAAAACGCAATAATTTGATTCTGCAGAGCAAGAAAAGCGAAAAATCCAGCTATAAGCAATACACAAACTAAAGTGCCAACAATGCGACGCCATCCGTTAGCAAAAACAAGCAAAACAATTCCAGTTACAAACGGCATAAAAACGCTAAACCACAGTGCAGAATCAGTAACAAACGTGTACCCTGCGCTATGAGTGCCACGATACCACGCAAAAGCAAGTAAAATAACGCCAGTGGCAATCAAAGCAAACAGCACATATTTCACAATCGGAAACGCTTTACACGCAAAACCTTTATTCGCATTATTCCCATTATTCGCTTTATTCAAGTCTTCGTTATACATTTCAACACACTCCCTTGTACGCAAAATATAATGCAAAAATAGGCGGCAAATACAGTAAGGAATATAAGCCAAGTAGAAATTAATTGAGATTATCTTACTACAATCTCTAAGCTCTAAGCTCTACGGCGAGTTGCTACAGATTTATCTAAAATTCTTAGCAAATTGGCAGTATCTTCCCAAGAAATGCAACGATCCGTAATAGACTTCCCATATTCAAGTTCGCTAAGAGGAGCAGGATCCTGATTACCACCCTGTAAGAAGCTCTCCATCATCACGCCCTTAATGCCCTGCTCACCCGCAGCCAAACGATCCGCAATCTCACGCACAACCTCAATCTGGCGACGCTCATCCTTGCCAGAATTACCATGCGAGCAATCCACAACCACGCCGTGCGAAGCCATACAACCAGTGCCCAAACGCAAACGAATTGAAGCCACAGCAGAAGCAACCGACGCAGCATCATAATTCGGCCCCTTACTAGATCCGCGCAAAACCACGTGACAATCAGGGTTGCCAAGAGTCTGCACAGCACAAGCGCGACCAAGATGATCAATACCAAAGAACGTATGATGTTGGCTCGCAGCTAAGCAGCCATTTACAGCCGCAGAAACAGAACCATCCGTAGCATTCTTAAAACCAACCGGCATAGAAAGACCACTAGCAAGCTGACGATGAATCTGAGACTCAGTATTACGCGCACCAATCGCACCCCAGCTCACAGCATCCGCAATAAACTGAGGGCTGGTCGGCTCCAAAAATTCAGTAGCAGCAGCCAAACCAGCATCCAACACGCCGAGCAAAGTCTTACGCGCAAGCAACAAACCCTTATGAATATCATGCGTTCCGTCAATATCCGGGTCGTTAATCAAACCCTTCCAGCCAAGAGCTGTGCGCGGCTTTTCAAAATACACGCGCATAACAATAAGAAGCTCATCTTCAAGCTCCGAACGCAACTTAGCTAAACGACTCGCATAATCAAGAGCAGCCTTAGGATCATGCACAGAACATGGGCCAACAATAACCAACAAGCGATCATCTTCGCCATTCAAACAGCTACGAATCTCATCGCGCGACTCAGCAACAATATCCTGCGCATACGGCGACAATGGTAACTCACCAAGCACCTGAGCAGGAGTTGGCAAAGGCTCCAGCTCAAGCACGCGGCGGTTTATTATGCGATCCACGCCAACCTGGTCTTCCCAGCGCTGAAACTTCGCAGAATTAAGAGGGTTACGCCCCTCCTCAACTTCCTTCTTTACCGCGCGAGAAGTACGCTGCTCAGCTGTAGAAGCCATTTGTCACCATCCTATAAAAACTGTGCTTGGTGTGATCGGTGGGTGCGAGGAGAGAATCAACCTAACTTGGTGGGGTCGGTGTACGCATCTTGAAATAAAGATGCGTACACCGCCGAGCTTGCGTTGAAAGCACACCGTGCTTTCAACTTTGAGCAAGCTCGGCACATTAGGTTAGCTTGAAATCCTAATGATTTCAAGCTATGCTAATGCGCCCATTGGATCCCACGCCGGTAATACGATTGCTGGTTCTTCTAGGGCTTTGCGATATTCTTCCGGAAGCAGATTCTTCGGCACTGCAACTTCATACACGTACTCAGTGAACCAATCGTCACTCATCGTAAAGTAACCCTTATCTGCAATATCAGTGCCCCAAGAGTTCTCTACGCGCCAACGACGAGTAGTCGTACCATCATCAGCAACATCCACACCAGCAAAAGCCATAGCGTGATTCATTGCAGAATCAGCAAAACGCACACGCGCTTCCTTATCCAAATCAAAATCAACGCCATAAACGCGACCATACTCGAACAAATCAGTAGCCCAAGCGCCATTCTCGCGATCCATCATAGGATGGCAATCGGCACCAAACCACACTGGAATGCCCTTCTCAACCAAAATCTTACGCACGCAATCCTTCATAAACTGGTTTGGCACGTTCAAATACTCGGTTGCGTCTCCGCCAGCAACATTACCCAAGTGCTCAATAGCAATCTTCTTGCCCTTAGGATGTTCAGCGCGAGGATCGTCAACCAAGCACACATAATCCTCAAGACCAGCATTCACATACTTCTTCCAGAACTCAACTGGCGTAATCTCACCATCGCGATGGAACTTGCCGTCGCTATCAGTCCACTCCCAATCGAAGCTCTTAGGTGGCTCACCCAAGTGAATTGTCAAAATCCTGTGACCTGCAGCAGTAGCATCCGCAATAATCTCATCAATTTCAGTGGCATTCACATACATATGAGCAACAGCAGTATGCAAAAGCGCACGCAACTGCGTATTCATAGCACCAGTATTCTTAGAAGAAGCAGTTTCTGGGAACAAATCCTTAGGAACAGCACCATACTTCTTGTAAACGTTCATAGCCATGGTCCACTGGCCGCCATCGCCCATAACGTCATGCAACAAATGCTGAATCAAGCGAGAATCTGAAGGCTCACCTGCACGCACCAAAGCAGCAACATCCTTCAAGAAGTAGTTAATTCGCTCAAGCTTGTCGTAGTACATTGCGTAGTTTTGAGAAAACTCAAATTCCTTCAATCCAAGAGATTTCTTCGCAATGAAACGAGCCACGTTCAACGAGCTAAACAGCCAGCAACGGCCAGAACGATCCTGATGTGTTGCATCTCCGTTGTCAACAATGGTAGAAAAACGACGCTGCAATAAGCGCGCACGATCATAATTACGCGCGACTTTATCAATACCAGCAGCAGTCACACCATTCATAGCTAAACGGTTTAAAGGATTTGCGTCAAAATCCTCACGCAAACCTTGTAATTTTTCATCAGTTAGAGCAGTGATTTCAGTCACAATGCTACCTTTCCTGTTAAYWATYAATATTTATTTMTTTTGCATATCGCAAATCATTTTTTCTTAGATTTCTTGCTACGCTCTTCTAACAGCGCTAAAGTTCGCGATGCAGGCTCTTCTGGAGCTACAGTATGGTGATTTTCATCGCCTTCTTGAGGCTCCTTGTATCCAAGATTCACATCTAAAAGTCGCTCCGCCTCAATCTCATCAATCTTTTCAGACAAAGCAATTTCGGAAATTAAAATACTGCGAGCGCGAGCAAGCATTCGCTTTTCTCCTGCAGATAAACCATGTTCATCAACATCTCGCTGAGATAAATCACGAACTACTTCAGCAATATTGTTAACATCGCCAGTAGCAATCTTCTCTACATTAAGCTTGTAGCGTCTAGACCAATTCATCTCTTTTTCAACTATTGGAGTACGCAAAATCTCAAAAACTTTTGCAACTTCTTGCGCTCCAACAATGTCTCGCACGCCAACTTTTTTAACATTATCGACAGGTACGTTAATTTCTAAACCATCAGATGATAACACTACCAATCGTAAATATTGACGAGTTACACCTTTCACGGTGCGCTCACTAATTTCTTCAACACGAGCCGCACCATGACGAGGATAGACGACCATATCGCCGACTTGATATTCCACAGAACCCTCCGTATGCACAGAAAAACTCATAACAGTTTCCCATAAGGTCACGACTTGAAAAAATTTTCATATTTTTTTCACAATAGCGCGAAACACACGCGACTTACAGCAATAAAGCATGTATGATAGTCAACATGAGTACAGTTACTAACATCAATGAAGATGCAGTCGCAGTTCCAGTCCGACAGGACGTATTAGCTGCGGTGAGCAATGCAGAATATTACAATCCACATGAGGTTCTTGGAGGTCACCTTGGAACTGGCAAAGGTGCCGACACTGTAACCGTCCGCGTATTGCGCCCTATGGCAAAGAAAGTTGTTATTCTTACTAAGAACGGTGAATACGAAGCTAAACACGAATATAACGGCATCTTTACAGCTGTTATTCCTGCAGTAAAGCATACAAAAACAAAGTCTTGGTCTGTTCCTAGTTATCGCGTTTACACTGTGGAAATAGACGGTTCTGAGTCCACAGATGATGATCCTTACCGTTATTTGCCTCAAGTTGGCGAACTTGACATGTACTTATTTGGAGAAGGTCGTCATGAGCGTCTTTGGGAAGCATTAGGCGCACACGTCAAAACGATAACAGATTCATGGGGACTTATATCTCCTGAAACTGGAAAGATGGTAAAGAAAGTTACTGGTACTGCTTTCTCAGTGTGGGCACCAAATGCTCGTGCAGTACGCGTAGTTGGTAACTTTAATTACTGGAATGGTCGTCGCCACGCTATGCGCTCACTCGGCTCTTCTGGCATTTGGGAACTTTTTATTCCAGGAGTTACAGCAGGAGAAGTATATAAGTACGAAATTCTTACACAATCTGGCAATTGGATTATGAAAGCCGATCCAATGGAGCGCTCTCATGAAGTTCCACCAAACACAGGATCTGTTGTTGTTGATTCTGAGTTTAAGTGGCACGATACTGATTGGATGGATGAGCGCGCAAAAACAGATGCTCACAATGGTCCAATAAGCATTTACGAAGTACAAGCTAACAGCTGGAATCGCGATTTGGGTAATTATCGCGAACTTGCTGATCATTTAGTTGATTATGTGCAAAGAGAAGGCTTTACTCACGTCGAGTTTATGCCGTTGACACAATATCCATTCTCTGGATCTTGGGGATATCAAGTAACGGGTTATTATGCAGTAGATTCTCGCCTTGGCTCCCCTGATGACTTTAAGTACTTGGTAGATAAACTCCACAAAGCAGGCATTGGCGTCATTATGGATTGGGTTCCAGCTCACTTCCCTAAGGATGACTTTGCACTCGGTCGTTTTGATGGCACAGCATTATATGAGGATCCTGATCCTATGCGAGGCGAGCATCCTGATTGGGGTACTTACATCTTCAACTTTGGTCGTCATGAAGTTCGTAACTTCTTGGTTGCTAATGCTTGCTTCTGGCTTGATGAATACCATGTTGACGCGTTGCGCGTTGATGCAGTATCCTCAATGCTTTACTTGGATTACAGCCGTGAAGCAGGACAGTGGAGACCAAACATCTACGGCGGACGCGAAAATCTTGAAGCAATTGACTTCATTAAGGAAGCAAACGCAACTGCATATAAGAATAATCCTGGCATCATGATGATTGCTGAGGAATCCACTGCTTATCAAGGCGTAACTGCACCAACCGATATGGGCGGCTTAGGATTCGGCTTGAAGTGGAATATGGGCTGGATGCACGACACTTTGCAATATCTTAAAGAGGAACCAATTAATCGTCGTTGGCATCATAACGAAATTACATTCTCAATGGTTTATGCATACTCTGAGCATTATGTGTTGCCATTAAGCCACGATGAAGTTGTGTACGGTAAGGGTTCGTTACTTGGAAAGATGCCAGGAGACGAATGGCAACAGTTCGCAGGATTGCGAGCATTGCTTGCATACCAGTGGTCTCATCCAGGCAAGAACCTTCTGTTCATGGGTGGAGAAATTGGACAGTCCAGCGAATGGAACTTCAATACTTCGCTTAACTGGAATGAGCTGCAATGGCCGTTCCATCAAGGTGTGCAAAAGCTTGTTGCAGATTTGAATACTCTATATAAGAGCTCTCGTGCATTCTGGAGTCAAGACTTTACTCCTGATGGTTTCCAGTGGCTTACAAGCGACGATTCCGATCACAATACTTTAAGCTACATGCGTATTGGCGACGACGGAGAAGAAATCGTTGTAGTAGTAAACTTCTCAGGTCAAGCTTGGCAAGACTATCAGGTTGCGTTACCAAAAGGCGGACAGTGGGAAGAGATACTCACAACTGATGATGCAAAGTATTGCGGATCTAATATTCACAACGGCACATTCACTGCTACTGCTGAAGAGTATCATTCTCGACCATACTCTGCAAGAATCACTGTTCCAGCGTTAGGTGCGGTATTCTTGAAGCCAGTACAACACTGAAAGGTCTTTTTAAAATATGCTAAACGCTCCATCAGCTAGCGTAAATGCTCGTACAATTCTCGTTGTTGAGGATGAGCCAGATCTTGCTACAGCAATTGCACAACGCATTACTGCACAAGGCTGGAGAGCAAGAGTCGCTACAGATGGAGCGTCTGCTGTTAGAGCTGCCGAACAACTAAAACCTGATCTCATAATTATGGATATTATGCTTCCTATTATGGATGGGATTGAAGCAACTCGACGAATTATCTCCAAAATGCCTGTTCCTATCCTCATGTTAACAGCACGCGACGCAGAAGCCGATAAAATTGTTGGCTTAAGCGCAGGCGCAGATGATTACATGACTAAACCATTTTCGCCACGTGAGTTAATTGCTCGTTGCGCAGCATTGCTGAGACGCGTAGAACGCGCATCGCAAATAGCAAAGACAATGGAACATGAACGCACAATTAATTTTGGGTCACTTATTATTAGACCTCGTCAAAGACTTGTAACTTTAAACGACAAAGAGGTACATTTTACACCAACTGAGTTTGACTTGCTCGCTACTCTAGCTCGTCATCCTCATACTGTATTTAAGCGTGAAAAGTTACTTGAAGAGGTGTGGGATTGGCCGGATGCTTCTGGAACTCGCACAGTAGATTCACACATTAAGTCTTTGAGACATAAAATTGGATCGGAATGGATTCGTACTGTACACGGAATAGGATACGCATTCGAGCCACCTATTAGTGATTACGACAAAGTTCTGCAATCACAAGTTTCATAAATAATTACTACTTTCATAAATAGTAAATAATTACAACACTTTAGCTTCGGAAAATTCGTAAATGGTATTAGAAAATAAAATAGATAATGCTAATTC
>NZ_LWSR01000005.1:33591-36636 GCF_001660745.1 Gardnerella sp. 26-12 | reverse complement strand
GTCTCGTGGGCTCGGAGATGTGTATAAGAGACAGATGCTCAATGGCGTGAGATTGTTGATTGTGTGCGCAATTCTAGCGATAAGTGTAATTGTGATATAAGTGGCGATATAAGTGCGTTGGTCAATTTTATTTCGCCGCTGCTTATTTCAGAGTGGGGAAAGCATCGTGAAGACGTGCTGTGGGATCCTGAAGTTGCGAAGAAGCTCGCAAAAGAAGAGGATGATAGAAAGTCCCGCGAGGCTCTTGCTGCGAAGTTTGCGCACGTTGAGGGTAATAAAGAATCTACGCAGGCACTTGATTAGTTTTTAGGTTGACTTATGTTTGATGCGAATGCTGCACGTCCGTAACGCGCGGCACAATGGAACCTATGACTGATATCGAGGAAACTCAAGAAGTTGCTAATAATGCAACAAAATCCGCAAAGCCTGAACTTCCAAAGAATGTTCGCGTGCGTTTTTGCCCTTCGCCAACCGGTACACCTCACGTAGGTATGGTTCGTACCGCGCTATTTAACTGGGCGGAGGCTCGCCATACTCACGGCAAATTGCTTTTCCGTATTGAAGATACCGATAATGAGCGCGATAGTGAGGAAAGCTACCAGCAGATTATTGAGGCTCTTCGTTGGCTCAATATTGATTGGGACGAGGGCATTGATGTTGGCGGAGATAACGGACCGTATCGCCAGTCCCAGCGCATGGAAATTTATAAAGACGTAGCACAAAAGCTTTTTGAAGCAGGATACGCTTATGAATCCTTCTCTACTCCTGAAGAAATTAAGGAGCGTAATATTGCTGCTGGTCGTCCTGCTGAATTTGGTTACGATGGCTACGATCGCAATCTTACGGAAGAACAGAAGCAAGCTTTCCGCGACGAAGGTCGCAAACCTGCACTTCGCTTGAAGATGCCAAATGAAGACATTACTTTTAACGATTTAATTCGTGGCGAAATCACCTTTAAAGCTGGATCTGTTCCAGATTATGTGATTGTGCGCCCGAATGGCGATCCACTTTATACGCTTACAAACCCTGTTGACGATGCGTTAATGGATGTGAACGTTGTTTTGCGCGGTGAAGATATTCTTAGCTCCACGCCTCGTCAGATTGTGCTTTACCGTTACCTTATGGAGATGGGCATTGCTAAGGAAACTCCACTTTACGGCCATATGCCTTACGTTATGGGCGAAGGTAAGAAGAAGCTTTCCAAGAGAGACCCTGAGTCCAACTTGTTCTTGCATAGAGATAACGGATTTATTCCAGAAGGCTTACTGAACTACTTGGCTTTGCTTGGCTGGTCGATCGCTCCTGATCGTGACGTGTTCACTATGGACGAAATGATTGAAAAGTTCGATGTGCGAGACGTTAAGGCAAATCCTGCACACTTTGACTTAGACAAGGCGATTTCCATCAACGCTGAGCATATTCGTATGCTCGATCCGCAAGATTTCTTGAATCGTTCTGTGCCTTACTTGCATAAGGATGGCGTAGTTAGCGCAGATAATTGGGATGCGTTAACTGACCGCGAGCGTGAAGTACTCACAGCTGCAGCTCCTCTTGTACAGCCTCGCGTGCGTTTGCTTGGTGAAGTCGCTGGAATGGTTGGAAGCCTGTTAAGCGAAGATGGCTACATTGCTCCAGATGACGACGCTCGTAAACAGTTGAAGGAATCTGCAGGCGAGGTTCTTGACGCTGCGCTCGCTGCTTTGAAGGGTGTTGATGCCGCTGATTGGCACACTGATTCCTTGCATGAGCTTTTGAATAAGAAGCTTGTTGAGGAAGCTGGTTACAAGCCGCGCTTGGCATTTGGTCCTGTGCGAGTTGCACTTTCTGGCCGTCGCGTTTCTCCGCCACTGTTTGAGTCCATGGAAATCGTGGGCAAAGACGTGACTTTGGCGCGTTTAGCTGGATTGCGTGAGCATTTGTAAATCACCAATAATTTATAAGCTCAAATAAAATTTGAACAAGGTGGGAACGTGGCACTATTGCCACGTTTCCACCTTTTTATTTGTTTTATGTTTCGTTTAATATATTTTCGACACGCCGCGGTTGCGTATTGAGTTGTTATGTTGTAAAGTCGCTATTTGTTGCGTCAAGAGGCGTAGCTGATAAATGAAAGCCCCCGTCGTCTAGCGGTCTAGGACTACGCCCTCTCACGGCGCCAACACCGGTTCAAATCCGGTCGGGGGTACGAAGACGGAACGGTCCCAAGAGCCGCGAAGCCTGCCAATTGGGGTATGGTGTAATTGGCAACACAGGTGATTCTGGTTCATCCATTCTTGGTTCGAGTCCAGGTACCCCAGCGAATAGCTCTCGTAGAACGAGGGCTTTTTTGTTATCTATCTGTATTCCTGCGATTTGCCTCAGCGCGCGGCTGTTTCTTTACGCGGCTGTAAAGTTTTTGTCGGATTAAGGCGATGAAACGGCAGTTTCTTTACATGCGTGCTCAGTTTTTGCCGTTTACCGCGCTTGTACACGCTTATCCCGTTTACTACGCTTGCCGCACGCTTCTTATGCAGCCTTAAAATCAAAAACCCCGGTGCGTGACCGGGGTTAGAGAAAGAAGAGAAGAAGAGAGGTTTAAGTTATTAAAGTCAAATTCAACTACTTGCTTGTAGTTTATTTCCTTTTGATGTATATATAATAACCACCTTATGCTGAGTGCAGTAATGCGATTACCTGTGAATTGTCTGTGAATTTGTAACTATTTTACTGAAATTGCACGTTTTTATCGCTTTTGGGTTATTTCTTATCAGTATTTGCTTAATTTAGTATTTTTGAATGTAAATAATTTATGTAAACTTGCGAACAAAATTGAGTGAGTCGCGGCATATCTGCCGTATGCTTAAAGTATGACTGATTCTGCACAATCCGAAGCTAATGCATCTGCGGCACTTCCTTTATCTGTTTCGGCGCGTTTAGGACGTTTGCAGTTCCATCTTTCTGGTAAATTCCGAGTGCTTCAGTGTGCAGATGTTCAAGATGGGTTACGTATTTCACAAGACACCATTCGACTTATTGCTTCTGCTTGCGATGCTGTGCGACCAGATC
>NZ_LWSR01000005.1:0-33409 GCF_001660745.1 Gardnerella sp. 26-12 | reverse complement strand
ATGACTGATTCTGCACAATCCGAAGCTAATGCATCTGCGGCACTTCCTTTATCTGTTTCGGCGCGTTTAGGACGTTTGCAGTTCCATCTTTCTGGTAAATTCCGAGTGCTTCAGTGTGCAGATGTTCAAGATGGGTTACGTATTTCACAAGACACCATTCGACTTATTGCTTCTGCTTGCGATGCTGTGCGACCAGATCTTGTAGTTTTTAGCGGAAACCAGATTGCAGGTTATGAAAAAGTATTTGCAAAAACTTTTCAGCGTAGACGCTGGCAGGAATCTTCCAATATTTCGTCTTCTGATAAGAAGCAATTGGTTGATAAAGTGCACGAATTCGTTGCTAAGTTAATGAAGCCGTTAGAAGATCGCAGTATTCCATGGGTTGTTACTTATGGTAATCATGATTTCCAGTGCGGTCTAAATAATGAAGAGCTTGATAAGATATATCAAGATTTTCCATGTTGCATGAATCGTAGTGCTTCTAGTGCATCTTCTGCAAGTGCTATGCAATCGACAAAATGTGTGTTGCCAAAGCAGATTATTTTTACATGCGAGCCTGGTACTTTTGCCTTGCCTGTTATGGATGAGAAGCATGAAAAGGTTGTTTTTTCAATAGTTTTAGTTGATTCTGGAGATTATGCTAAATCAGGCGGCTATGGTAGCCCTTCTAAAAAAACTATCGAGTTTATTTCTGGTCTTTCTTCTTATTTGCCTGAGCATATTTGTGTTTTTCAGCATTTTCCATTGCCGCAATATTATCGTGTTCTTCGTGAAGTTCCGCAAGAACTTGCTGCGCGCGAACATGCTATCGAGGGGTATCGTACTTTTGCTGGCCGCTATTATGCTCTTGACGAAAAACATGTTCTGCCCGATGGGTATTTAGGTGAAGGAATTAGCTGCCCTGACGTCGATAGTGGCGAATATGCTGCTTTGCTTGATGCCGGAGCTTTTGCGCTAATTGCCGGTCACGATCACCGCAATTCTTTCGCAGCTAAAGATCCCGAGAGTAATATGCTATTTGTTGCTACTCCTACATGTGGTTTTGGATCTTACGGTCCTGAACCTGCTAAAAGAGGCGTGCGCTTGCTCGAATTTGATATTCGTCATCCGTTTGAACCGCGTACGCAAATGCTTGAATTTGGGAATCTTGTTGGCAAACCTTCTTCCAAAAAAGCCTATACTTATGCTCTTACAGCTGAGTCTGAGCATGAATTGCCAGAAGTAGATTTATTGCGTAAACCATCATTGCTTACTAGATTGATTCGTCGATGGCGTCAACGATCTACGCGCTAATTTAATCAGTTTTAATAGATTGCATGAGCGCGTTGGCAAATATGCCGGTATTATAGTGAATAGTGTTTTAGCGCGAACGAAAGAGGTAAATGTGTCCGCACACAATACGGCTGAACAGAACAACAATAGTGGCATTGACGCTGCAGATGTGTTGCATGTAGAAGGTGGTAAGCCGCTTAATGGCACTATTAAAGTGCGTGGCGCAAAAAACTTTGTTAGCAAAGCTATGGTTGCAGCTTTGTTGGCACCAGGTAAGTCTGTTCTAAAAAACGTTCCTGAAATTCGCGATGTTCATGTAGTTTCTGATCTGTTGCGTTTGCATGGTGTTGACGTTGAGGTTAATGGGCCTGAAGGCATTGTGACAATTGATGCCACAAAAGTGCAGCTCGCAGATGTAGCTGACGTCGACACTCTTTCTGGTTCGTCTCGTATTCCAATTCTTTTTTCTGGTCCTCTTCTTCATCGTCTTGGAGAAGCGTTTATTCCTGCGCTTGGAGGATGCAATATTGGTGGTCGTCCAATTGATTTTCATCTTGAGACGTTGCGTAAACTTGGTGCAAATGTAGATAAAGATCATGAGGATGGTATACATATTACTGCACCTAATGGCTTACATGGCACTAAAATTCATTTGCCTTATCCTTCTGTCGGTGCAACCGAGCAGACTTTGCTTGCAGCGGTTCTTGCAGAAGGTCGTACAGAGCTTTCCGGAGCTGCAATTGAGCCAGAAATCATGGATTTGGTAGCCGTTTTGCAAAAGATGGGTGCGATTATTTCTGTAGACGTTGACCGTACTTTCCGTATTGAGGGAGTAAAAGAGCTTCAAGGATACACTCATACGTCATTAACTGATCGCATCGAAGCAGCTTCTTGGGCTTCTGCTGCTCTTGCAACACACGGAGATGTGTTTATTAAGGGCGCAACTCAGCCAGAAATGATGACTTTCTTAAATGTGTTCCGTAAAGTTGGCGGACAATTTGATGTTACAGATAAAGGAATTCGTTTCTGGCATCCGGGTGGGGATTTGCATCCGGTTGCTATTGAAACCGATGTACATCCTGGTTTTATGACTGATTGGCAGCAGCCTCTTGTCGTTGCGCTTACTCAAGCGAAGGGCTTGAGTATTGTGCATGAAACTGTTTATGAAAATCGTTTTGGTTTCACGAAGCCACTTGTGCAAATGGGAGCTATGATTCAGCTTTATCGTGAATGCTTAGGTTCGCTTCCTTGCAGATTCCAGCAGCGCAATTACAAGCATTCTGCAGTGATTTTCGGACCTACTCCGTTGACAGGTCAAGATATTGATGTACCTGATTTGCGCGGAGGCTTTAGCCATTTGATTGCAGCTCTTACTGCTCAAGGTCCGTCGAATGTGCGTGGAATTTCGCTAATTGATCGAGGATATGCAGATTTTAGAGGCAAACTTTTAGCATTGGGTGCTAATATCGACTGATATATTCTTCTACTTCTTCTACAAAACGTGAGTTTTGTAGGTTTATAAGCTTTTATCCACAATGCTATAAAAAGCTTTTTTACGCATAAATTTATCGGTACAGTAGTCGCAACTGTAATTCAATTACTCAAAAAATTAACTGAAATATTTGATGAGTAGTTGGAGTTTTCAATATTGCGGAGGCGTAACGATGGTTTGTGTAGGCGGACGCTATCAGCTGCTTGGTGAGCTGGGGCGTGGTGGCACTTCAACAGTGTTTCTTGCTGTTGACACCGTTTTGCACAAGCAATGGGCTGTTAAAGAAACGCTTCTGCAAGGAGATGAAGAGTATCAACAACATATTATTCAATCCTTACGCGCTAAAGCGAATGTTTTAAAGGAATGCGATCATCCAGCTATTCCGCGAATTGTTGATTTTTTTGAAGAAAATGGTAGAGCTTATGCTGTTCGCGATTATGTAAAGGGACGTTCTTTAAAATCTATTGTAGAAGAATCTGGATTGCAAAATGTTGAAACTGTTCTTGATTTAGGTATGCAACTTTGCTCAATACTTTCTTATTTACATTCGCATTATCCGCCAATTATATACGGTGATCTTAAGCCTTCTCAGGTTATGATTTCAGAAGATGGCACAGTCCGTTTGATTGATTTTGGTGCTGCAACGCAATTATATGCAAACGGGGGAGTGCTTGATTTGCGCACAATAGACCAGTGCGACGCGCGATTTGCTACTAATATTTTTACCGCTCCTGAAATTTTGAACGAAAACTCTGCAGCAACTACTTCAAGCGATGTGTATTCGATTGGAATGACATTGCGTTACGCATTATTACCAACTGAAGTGCCTAAAACAAACGTGCAATCTGCTGTACTATTGCCTCATGAGAATCGTGAAGTAGTAGAACAATTAGTGTCTGTGCTCGCAATAGCTACAGCTACTAAACCATCTCATAGATATAAAGATTGCGACGAAATGTTTTCTGCACTGGAAGCGTGTGAGCATACAGAAAAGCATTCGCAACAATGCGACACCTCTACGAATGTATTGCGACGCAAACAATGCAAAAATAGTTTTAAGCCTAGAAAAAAGCGCTATGCAATTACGGCATTAATTGTTGTAGTACTAGTTTTTATAGTAATTTTATTCAACTGCTTAGGTTTATTTGTTGGGAATGCTYTNTSTMWNATMSAMATMWGMMRNCTKYYGAYGRWGAGSMWAGTAGTAAAAGAATTGAGGAAATACGCAAAAATAATAAAAGCTACGATTCTTACATGCAATTAGCTGAGCGCGAAAGCAATTCGGATATTGCGTGTCGCTATATTTCTCATGCAATGCAAGTGCAAAATAGTATGATCAAGAAGAAATATATAAGCAAAATATCATTTAAACCTCTCCAAATTTTATTGCAAATTCAACTTGCAGATCAGCAATGGAGTGCCAACGAAGAGCAATGTTTTGTTGGTTTGATTAATAAATACGAGCAAAACTTGCGTCCTGTAAATAAAGATTGGTTGAATATTTCTATAGAAATAGGCAAAGCGTATTGGTACTATTTTGCAGGATTTTCTGGAAAAGTTTCGCAAACAGAACGATTATCTCGTATGCGAGTAGCAAAAGTATGGTTCCAAGAGGCTCAAAAATATGAGAAAGATGCGAATAAAGCGTCTTCGCAAGCTGTAGAAACTAATTCTGATGGCATATCGCATACTGTTTCAAATCAAAAAATGTTAAGCGCGTACATCGCTATTTCTGACGCTTATGCGCAACTTGTTGATGTTTCTAAAGATTGTGCAAGCGTAGAAACGTATAAAAATTATGTGAATCAATTACAGCAGCTAATGCAAATTGTTGAGAAAGATCACGGAGACGTTTTATTTGTGGATACTGGAGAACTAGTTTTGCAATCAATTCATTCGTGGTTGCCGATGTTCCTAGAAAGCGGAGCCAGTAAACAAGAGATTCAGCAAATGTGCGACAAGGCAGAATATCTTCTTAAACAAGCGCATGCGTCAAATGATGAGGCTGTAAGTAGAAAGAAAAACGCAATCGATAGCGTCAAAAAAGTTCAAGACGAAATTAATCTAGCTTTTTTGCAAAAGAAATAAAAGAAATAAAAGGAATAATAAAAAGGAGGGAATAAATGTGTAAACAAAGAAATTTGGGGGATATGTGGTTTTTCAAGCGATTTAAATGCGGCTGCGCTCGCATTGGCGTTTATATTGGGATTATTGTATTTATTAGTGCTGCTATAGTTGTTGCATTATTGCCACTTAATTCTATTGCGTATGCAAAAAGCAGCTATAACGCAGCCAAAGGATTGCATATAGCAAATGTTTCTGTTATGACAAAACAGAAAACTGTTCGCACTCAAGGCGAGTACATGTTTACTAAACGTGCTGCTTCGCTACTTATAACTTTTGATGGATTGGACGCTTCGGAAATTAGGAACGCGCATAAAGCTACTGTTAGCGTTGGAAGATATCAAATAGTGAGTGCCAAAGTTGATTTAGCTAAGATTGAGGCGGTGTCGTCGCTAGTTAATATTCGTTATAAGATCCGACCTCGAGTATTAGGAATAGTAAGAGTTGAATTGCAAAAAGAAGGAATATACGATTTGCAAGATATCTCTATAAGACTTGCTGCTGTAACAATGCATCCTAAACGCATATGGGGAGGAGTTGACTCTAATTCTCATGTTTCAAAGCAAACTAACTATATTTCTAATGAAAGTAAACTTTCTGGCAACAAATTGCGCTCTCGTAAGCCAATATTAAGTATTCCTGATTCAGTTTTGAATGCTTCAGATTTAACAAAAGATAATTCTTATAGCAAGCGTCCAAGATATATTGTTATTGACAAAACTGTTCCTCGCTTGAGTGTTAGTTATGACAACAACGCATCGTATGAAGGCAAATATTTTCGTAATAATCGAGCTTCAAGAATATTAATACAGGATGATTCGTTCGTTTTCTCGTATTTGCTTCACGATTCTTATCCTATTGCGAAAGTTTTTGCTGATGGTAAGCAGGTTATGGTACTTACAGCTAAAAGCTTTAAAAACGATGGTGTGCATACAAACGTGTGGTATGCTGATGTTTCTTTTTCGGGGGATGCTTCTTGGGATGTTCGCTATTGTGTTGAAGATTTATCGGGTAATGCGAGTTCTTCTATCAGTAATAAATTCATTATTGATACGCTTTCGCCAACTGTTTCTATTACTGGAGTGCAACAAGGCGGAGCGTATTCTCATGCTGTAGTTCCAACATTAGTTATAAAAGATCGTTGGCTAAAACCTGCAAGCGTAACGTATTCGCTGAGAAGAATGCGATATGCTAAGGAATTGCGTTCTTTTGTGTCTAGAAAAGCTGATTCGCAAAGCGTAAGTGTGCAATACGCAGGTTTTTATAATGGAATTCAAGACGATGACGTATATCAGCTTCAGTGGAGTGCTAAAGATTTAGTAGATCATGTTATTTCTGGTAAGTTGCAATTTTCTATAAATAGAAGCGGTTCCTCATTTAGTATAGATAGTTCCACTAAAGCAATGAATCGTAAACAATTGCAAAATGCTAAAGATATTCATATTGAAGAACTCAATCCTAGCGGACTGGCAAGTCCTGCAAAAATTAGTGTTATGCAAGACGGTGTAGAGAAGATTTTATCAAAACAGGATTTTTCTGTAAACAGTCGCACAGATCGTGGCTGGCAACGATTGACTTACACTATTTTTAAACGGAATTTTGCCGATAACGCTCATTATCGTGTGCGCATTATGTCAGTAGACAAGGCAGGCAATCATTCTTGTAGCGAAAGTGCAGTTAGCAAAAAGGAAGGAATGTTGCAATTTGCACCAGCTTCCGTGCAATTTACAGTAGATAATCTTGCTCCAATCACAACAGTGTTTGATATGCAAAATAATTCTACTTATCGCACTAATAAAGAAGGAAAAATTTTACGTATTAGTGCAAAAGATAACATAGCATTGCAATATGTAACAATCGATGTTGATGGTAAAACAAATCGTATTTGGAGCGGTAAAGATGTGAATAAATCAGTTTTATCTATAAAACTAAAACCAGACGGTTTTACTCACGACGTATTAGTAAAAGCTGCAGATTATGCGGGAAATATAACAACTTTGCAATATAAAAATGTAAAAATTGTTTCTATTGCAAATAAGCTTGTAAAAAAATCTGAAGCAGATAAAAAATCTAAAAATAGCGAGAGTAAAGATGCTGATAGTTCTGATGATGGTTTAGATGATGATTCCGACAATAGCTCCGATAACGATGATTGGATAGCTCGTTCGCAAGTGAAAAAATCGGAAAAATCTTTTGAAAATGCTGATTCCTTTAAGCGAAAATCGGTAAATTATATAGAAATTGTGGCTTATATTGGCACTGGAATTATAGCAATTCTTTGTGCTGCATTAGGAATTAGCATTATTTTTAAAAAGAAAATTAGCAATCAGTAAACTATTCTAATTAGTTTTGCTAGATTTGACAGGCATTGTGCGAGAAAAATAAAAAGCCCACTGCGGTGGAATGAATGCAGTGGGCTCAGTGGAGCTAATGGTAATCGAAACCACGACCTCTTCGATGCGAACGAAGCGCTCTACCAACTGAGCTATAGCCCCAATGTCTAAGACAAATCATCTTACGACAACTCTGCACACTGTACTACAAAGCTTGTATAAAAACAACATTTCTTGTAGTGCAGCGTGCTTGAGTGTCGTAAGTTAAAATACTAGTTTATTTGTTTTCTTTATTAAGTTTTGCTGCTTTCTTTGCTTTGTGCGCTTTGTATAAACCAATAAAAGTTGGCACAAGCGAGATAAGCAAAATTGCAACAATTACTAATTCAAAATTCTTCTGTACGAAATCAATCTTGCCGAAGAAATATCCAAGAAATGTGAAAAGCGACGACCAAACGAGACCGCCTAGTACAGAAAATGGTGTGAAGCGTATCCAACGCATTCCAGAAATTCCGGAGATGAACGGCATAAAAGTGCGTATGAATGGGAAGAATCTACCCAAGAATACTGCCAGCGGACCCCATTTATCAATCATTTTTTCGGTTTTTGCAACTCGTTCTGGAGTGAGCGCTTTTACTTTCCCGGATTCTACAATCTTTCGTCCGAAGAAATGACCAATAAAGTAATTGCACTGATCGCCAATAATTGGGGCTAGCCACACTACGGCAAGTAATAGTGGAAGTGGAAGCGCGCTATGACCTGTTTGAGCGTCAGGAGCTGCAAAAAACCCTGCTGCGAAAAGAAGTGAATCTCCTGGAAGGAATGGGAAGAATACTACGCCTGTTTCAATAAAAACAATGAGAAAAATAAGGCCTAATGCTGGAGCTGTGCCCATTGCAATCCAACTTGCAATAGCTGAGCGTGGATCCTTGAGTAGGTTAACAATAAAATGAATAAATCCCATAATGTCCTGTCATAAATTTTGCGTATTTAGTGACGCTTGTTAATTAAAAATCAAGCGAAACAACTGTTATTTTGAGCCTAGCAGTCGCCATAAACGGTTGACACTTTTTGTGCACACGCTATCAGTTAATTGCGTTATAACATACAATAATAGTTAGTAATGTAATGTTGCATGGTTAAAACTTGAGAAATTGCTTGGCAATTAAAGATGGGCAGGAGAAGTAACGTATGAAGTTAAATGATGAGCATGATGGTGAATATCCACAAAGTTTTGCTCCGCTAAAGCCTAGGAAACGTTCTGCTCGTGTAATCAATGCTAATGAAGTTTTAAAAAAGAATGATGATTCGAAAAGCAAAATTCCTGACGAATATGTAAACATTGGTTTGCCGGAAACAGACTTGTCTATTGCTGATTTTTCTCGTAAGCATTCTAATCCAAAGAATTGGTGGATTTATTTTGGCGTTCTGCTTGTCGCTATTGTTATTCCGTATTGGATTGGTCGCACTATGGCAGCTCGTCATACTTCGTGGGTTATTTCGCATTGCTCTGGATTATCTTCGCAAGGTGTTGTTTTTATTTCGTGGGTAATCACAGTGTCTGCTTTTACAAGTCTTGCTATGGCGTTGATTGACACTCATCGTTGGATTTGGCGGATAATGTTTGCTGTTTTTCTGGCTTTAGAACAACTTATTGCCGGATTATGCATGCTAAACATGAGCTTCTGGTATTCGACGTATGTGGTCTATGGTCATGCTTCAGGTTTAGCGAATGCGGCAAATCTTGGCATTATTTCTGCAGGTATTGGAGTAGCTGTATTTGCTGTCATTTTTGTTGGTTTGCTTGTCATTGTTCCTAAAACCTCGGCTTTGAATGTTCTTACGCGTAGTTGGGCGTCGTTCATAATGTTTTATGCAATTGAGGTTTTGGCAATTCTAGTTGTGTTATTTGGTGGCTTTATGACCGCAATGTAATATTTGGATTTTGCGAAAATAAGTTGTTTGCAAGTGGTTGTATGATAGAGACTTGGCGTGTAACGCCCGCGGATTGAGAGCGCTACAGCAGAAGGTTGTGGCACCGCGCAGTGATATTAAGGAGGACGCCGTGGCATTAACGGCTGAAGATAAGAAGAACATTATCAACGAATACGCGACGCACGAGGGTGACACGGGTTCCCCAGAAGTGCAGGTCGCTTTGCTTAGCAAGCGTATTGCTGACCTTACTGAGCACTTGAAGGAGCACAAGCACGATCATCATTCTCGTCGTGGCTTGTTGCTCATGGTTGGTGATCGTCGTCGTCTTCTCGATTACTTGAAGCGTGTTGACATCAACCGTTATCGTTCTTTGATTGAACGACTTGGCTTGCGTCGATAGTCTTGTAGCCCGGGCTTAGCTCGGGCTTTTGTATTCTTTGTGCTGTACGCAGGTACGTGTACGCATAAAAATTGTTCACATATTCACAGATTTGGGGTAAGTGTTGTGAACAATATTTAAAATTWAWAAMTATTATTGCAAACGATCCCAGACTTCAGCGTGCTCCAAATTTTGTTAAAGAGCAAGCAAAAAAGCAAATTCGTAAACAAATTAAGTCAGAGATTCAAAAACGTGTTCCTCAAGCTCAATGGCATATATCTACTCGCATAGCTAACGATAGTTATGCGAGTTTGCGTTCTGACGTTGCTTCAATACAGTCACTTGGATACGCTTTCCCAGCAGTATTTCTTGTTGTAGCAATGATGATGAGTTTAACTGCTATGGCTCGTATGGTTGAAGAAGAGCGAGGGCTTATTGGCACATACTTAAGTTTGGGATACGGTCGTTCTACTGCAGTAACAAGACATGCTTTCTTCGCAATATTTGCGTGCTTTGTTGGCGGCGGAATTGGCGATATTATGGGTTTTCTTGCAATTCCTTCACTTTTACTAAAAATCTTGCGTGGTTTATACGCCGTTCCAGACGTTAGGTTGAAGTATGACTGGCTATATGGTTCTTTGTGTGTGCTAGCATTTGTGATTCCTGTTGCAATATGCACAATCGTTGTTAGTTGGCGAGAAACAAAGCAAGTTCCTGCAGCTTTGTTAAGACCAAAAGCTCCAAAAGCTGGTTCTCACGTTCTTCTTGAAAGGTTGCCTTGGATTTGGAAGCGAATGAGTTTCTTGAATAAGGTTACTGTCCGCAATTTGGCGCGATTTAAAGGCAGATTGTGCATGACTATTGGTGGAGTTGCCGGTTGTACTGCGCTTATTGTTTGCGGTCTTGCTTTGAACGATACTGTTGCGACCTTGGGTATTCGCCAATACGAGGGAATTTATCGATACGATATGATTTCTATCTCGGCTCCAGGATCTTTCCAAAATATGAAGAAAAGCGTTGAGCAAGACAAGTCAAATAATAAAGTAGAAACTATACTTCCGGCTTATGTGGGCTCTGGAGAAATAGCTAAAAATCAATCAAATAAGTCGAATAGTCGTCATGTTGAGGATGCAGAAAGTGTGCAGTTGGTTGTTGTAAAAGACACAAAAGCTTTGTCTTATCTTGTAAATTTGCAGGATGTGAACAATAATTTGCAAACTATTAAACTTACGGATGAAGGTCCGTTGCTTTCTCAAAGTGCTGCTGCATCTCTGGACATTACTCGTGGTAGCGAAATTAATGTGACGAATACTAGTTTTAAACGTGCGAAGGTTAAAGTTAAAGCTGTTGTTCGTAATCTTATCGGTTCTAATATTTACATGACTGAACATTGCTACGAACGCTTATTTAATGGAGAAAACAGTAAGCTTTTGAAACATAATGCGTTAATTTTGCGTTTGCGAGGTAGCGATAATAATAAAATTAAATATGCCGACAAGGTTTCTGAACGTGACGGTGTGCTTGCTGTTATGAATATTACGCGTATGAAGCATGCTTTTAGTTTTGATCTTATGAATGCTGTTGTTGCTTTAATCGTAACTTTGGCTGCTGGCTTAGCTTTAGCTGTGCTTTTTACTCTTGCAAGTACTAATATTTCGGAGCGTACTCGCGAAATGGCTACGCTGAAAGTTCTTGGTTTTTATCGTAGAGAAGTTCATTCCTATGTGCATAAAGAAATGCTTACCTTAACGGTTATCGGCATTGCAGTTGGATTGCCATTAGGAAGGCTTATTGCAGGATTGTTGACTAGCGCGCTTCGTATGCCGTCTTTGTATTTTGAAGTTGAAGTAGCTCCTTTAAGCTATTGCATTGCTGGCGTTGCAACACTAATTTTTGCGTTAATTGTGCAATGGGCTACCAACCCAGCTTTGGATCGCATAGATCCAGTAAGCTCACTTAAAAGTGTGGAATAGTTGCGCGAATTGTGGAATGCGTAATGAATAGTTAAGGGTTCCTATAAAATTAGAAATTCGTGGCTATTAAGGAACGGAGTTGTAATAATGAGTGAGACTGTGAATAGTGACATTAATGTAGGTTCTAAACAAACAGAATCTACAGAGACGCACAATAGCACATCTTCTCATAATCAATCTTCAAACCAATCTTCTCGCGTATCTGCGCAAGAAAATGCAAGTAGCAATACAAATCAAATGGAGCGTAGTCTTACCAAGCGTCACGTGCAATTTATTGCTATTGGTGGCACTATTGGCACAGGCTTATTCCTTGGTTCCGGAAAATCTATTAGCTTAACAGGTCCGAGTATTGTATTCGTTTACATTATTGTGGGCTTGATTATGTTCCTGCTGATGCGTGGCATTGGCGAACTTATGTATAAGGATCCGAACCAGCATACTTTTATTAGTTTTATTACGCGTTATCTTGGCAGAGGTTGGGGTAATTTTGCTGGATGGTCGTATTGGTTTGTGCTTGTACTTATTGGTATGAGCGAAATTACGGCAGTTAGTACGTATTGTGTCACATTCTTCCAAACTTTCGATATTGACGTAAGTCATTGGAAATGGCTGATAGAAGTAGTATTTTTAGCGGCTTTAGTGTGCATAAATTTGGTAGCTGTAAAGCTATTTGGGGAAACTGAGTTTTGGTTCTCAATGATTAAAATTACGCTAATTGTTGCTCTTATTGTCACAGCCGTAGTTATGGCTTTAATTGGTTACCATTACTCTGCAACTCCTTTGCATGGTGGTGTAATGAGTCCTGCTGGTCACGCTGGATTAGATAATATTTTCAACAATTTCTCGCTTATGCCAAATGGCTGGCTTTCCTTCTTAATGAGCTTCCAAATGGTGTTTTACGCGTACCAGCTTATTGAGTTTGTTGGTGTGACTGTTTCGGAAACTAAGAATCCTCGCCAGGTTTTGCCAAAGGCTGTTAACGAGATTATTGTACGCGTTCTGGTTTTCTATGTTGGTGCTCTCATAGCGATTATGCTTATTGTGCCGTGGCAACAGTTTAGGGCTACGAATGCGGAAGGCGTATTTATGTCACCATTCATTATGGTGTTCCAATACGCGGGATTGCATTGGGCTTCTGCGCTTGTGTTCTTTGTGGTTATTACAGCTGCTTCTTCTGCGCTTAATTCTTTGCTGTATTCTGCTGGTCGCCACATGTATCAAATCGCGCTTGAGTCACCTTCGCCTCTTTTGGGTAAGTTGCGTAAGGTTTCACGCACGAAGGTTCCTGCTCGCGCGATTTTGTTCTCGTCTGCTTTGATTCTTCTTTCACCAATTATTAATTCGATCCCTGGTATTCATGGTGCGTTTATTTTGTTTGCTTCGGCTTCTTCGGCAGTGATAATCATGATTTATATTTTGATTATGGTTACGCATCGTAAATACCGTGAATCTGCTGATTTTATGCCAGACGGCTTCGTTATGCCGCATTATAAGCTTTTGAATTCTCTTACTATAGCGTTCTTTGCTTTTGTGTATGTGACTTTGTTTATTAGCGACGATACGCGAGCTTCTGCAATTGGCGGACTAGTGTGGCTCGTATTGTTCGGCGGATACTGCGCCTTACATCAACATTGGCAGAATCGCGATTTAGCTGAAGCTTTGGGGAAGTAAGGTACTTCTTTACTTGATTTCTGTTATGCTTGCTGTGTGCGAATTATTGTTGCAGATTGCAGTGCAGAGTATACAGGTAGGTTAAATGCCACGCTTCCTTTAGCTAAGCGAGTGTTGCTTATTAAAGCAGATGGCAGCGTACTTATTTTTTCTGAGCTTGGTGCATATAAACCTCTTAATTGGATGGTAGCTCCTTGTAGTATGCGTGTTTTACGTAAAGAAGATAGCGGCGAATCCGATGCTGGCGTTGTTGTAGATGGCTGTATTTTGCGTGTTGCTGCCGCTAAAAGCGATGATTTGCTTATGGTTTCGCTCGAGCATGTTTATAGCGATAATACTTACGATTTGGGTGAGGATCCTGGCTTAATTAAAGATGGTGTTGAGGATCATTTGCAACGTTACTTGGCTGAGCAGATTGAACGAATCGGCGATGGTGCAACGTTGGTGCGCCGTGAGTATCCTACGGCTATCGGCCCAGTGGATATTATGGCTCAGGACGCGGATGGTGTACATGTCGCTATTGAGATTAAGCGGCATGGCGGTATCGACGGCGTTGAGCAACTTACGCGTTATTGTGAGTTGCTGAATAGAGATCCGTTACTTAAGCCGGTTAGAGGTATTTTTGCTGCGCAAACTATTAGTCCGCAAGCTCGCGTTTTGGCTGAGGATCGTGGATTTACTTGCTTAATATTGGATTACGATGAAATGCGTGGAGTCGAGTCCAACGATCTTCGTCTGTTCTAAATATGTGTTCTAAATATGTAAAAACCCCTCGGGAAGGAGGGGTTTATTATTTATGAATCGCTAGTTAATTTTGCAACAGTTTGCAAAATTACAAATCTCACGAAGCATAGAGAATATCGACTACAAAGTACAGCGTGGCATTTGCAGGAATAGTTACGTTTCCGCGCGCGTCCTTCTTTTCTTCTTTACCATAGCCATCTTCTGGTGGGATTACCAAAAGAACTTGGGAGCCAACTTTCTTTCCAGTTAAGCCTTTAGTCCAACCAGGGATTACTCCTCCAGCAAGTTGGAAGTCTGCAGGTATGCCACGAAGCCAAGAAGAATCAAATTGATGCAATTTGCCGTCTTTATCAGTAGTCCAGCCAGTGTAATGAGCAGAAACTGTGTCTTTTGCAGTTACTTTTTTGCCGGTTCCTTCAATCAAAGTCTGAGAAACAAGCTTTCCGTCTGGAACGTAGTTATTTTTATCTAAGGTTGGTGCTCCAGATTTATCAAGAGTTACCTTCGGCAAATTTGCGGGAATATTCGTAACAGCCTTGCCCGTTGCTCTAGTTATAGCCTTTGATCGCGAAACCATTGTAAGAACCATAACATATGAAGGATTTTTATATCCTTCACTTACGCCAAAAGCAATAGTTGTATTAATTTTCTTGCCTTTAATCAAAGCGTAATATGGGCGGCTTGTAGAATTTTTATTAATGTAAATCGAGCAATCAACTTTGCCTTTTTCCCAAGTATTCATAAGCTCTTTGCCGGTTTTGGAGTCGAACACAATGCCCTGAGAGCATACGCGATCGCCTTCTTTAATTGTTTCTCCGTTGCCTCGTTGCAAAACAGCATAAGTATTTTGCTTTACTTTTACAGGCGTTTTCAGTGTTATTTTAGGCTTTTTCCCAAGTGCTCCAGATGCGCTTACGCCTTCCAGCAACTGCATTCCAGCTTTTTGAGCGTTCTCATCAGTTAAATTGTTTTTGTTGTTGGAACTTTCTCCGCATGAAGCGAGTACTACACACATTGCCACTGCACTAATAGTTGCAAAAGTGCGAAGCAAAAAGGATTTTTGTTCTAATGTTTTGATTTTTTTCATAGCCTCACATTACCGCTTGACACTGATTTTTACATCAAAACATGCAAGTAATATTAAAAGACTGTAGAATGGTATCGTTATGACAAATATAGAAGATGCTTCTGATATAGAAGGACGACCAATGCGACGACCAATGCGACGGCTCACTTTGCGCAGTAAAATCATGCGCGGCGTTGTAGCTCCATTTTTTGCTTTGCTTGCAGTATTAAGCGTTGTTCTTGGAGTTGCTAACGCAACATTTTGGAAGCCTAGCAACGTTGTTATTGCGTACGCTAACGTATCTGGAACTCGTTATATTGTCACTGATCCTGGTGTTTTGAATCTTGTAGATAACAGGGTTCGTATTAGTGTTGCTGCTTTGCATACGCGTAAGCCTATTTGTGTTGCTGTAGGTTTAACGAAAGACGTAAGAGGCTGGGTGGCAGGTTCTCCAGTACAAAGAATTACTGGTTTGCGTGATTGGAATAATCTTTCAGTTTCTGAAGTGTCTGGTAAAACCTCTGTGCAAGCGGGTGACTCTGTGGACATTAAGGATCCTGACGTAAAATTCCAAGAATCTAATTTATGGCCTATAGTTACATGCCAGCTTGGTTTAGCGAAATTGGCAATAAATACTGCAGATTATGTTCAATCTTCTGGTTCTGCGTCGTATGATCATGCTGTTGCAAGCGGCACAATGCCTAAATCGGGCACTCGCGCTAGTAAGTCAAATAGTCATGATGCGTCTTCTTCTTCACTGCGCTCGCAGGCTGCTAGACGTGTTTTGCTAATTGATTTGGGGGATAATGTGCCGGAAGCTTCCGTAGAATTGCGGTGGCGTCGTAATCAAATTCCAGATTTTGCAACGCCTTTATATTTTGTAGGAGTGCTTTTTGCGGTATTAGCTATACTTTCTGCAACTATTTTTGCAATGGCTCCGCATCGTCGTCGTAATAAGCAATTAATAGCTAGCCGTTCAGGAGTGTTGGCAGTAAAGTCTGCACAGCGTGACGAAGTCACCTTTGCTGAGGCGATTTCTGGAACCATGTCTGGTATTTTTGGTCACAAACGACACAAGAAGGATTCTGGAAGCCACGCAAGGCATGGAGATCATGCGCGTCGTCGCAAAGATTCAATGCAAAGCGGCGACTCAAATGGTATGCAAACTCGAATTGCGTCTGCTTCTACAGCGGTTGCATCTACTGATTCTTTGGCTGAAACTACTGTTATTGCGCAAGATGAAATGCTTGCGTTTGCCACGCGCTTTATGCAGCAACATGACGATAATTCTTATTTAGATGATTTAGACAATGCTGATGATGAATTTAATGATTTGCACAATCAGGATGCTGCGGCAAACGGAGAAGATTTAGCAAATGCGGAAGATATAGGAAATGCGAAATATTCTGGAAATTCAGCAGAATCAGCAAATTCAGAAAATAAGCAATATAAGCGGAATTCTCAGAATATTAAGACTCCGCGAAATAAGAAAAAATCTTACGCAAGCGCGTCGGATGGCAATAGTCTGAACGATTATAAGAATAAGCGTCAGCAGCAAAATAAGTATGCACAGCAGAATAACAAGAGGCGTAATCGTCAGAACGATAGAAATAATGCTAATAATTCTGAAAAGTTTGCAAAGAAACGTTTAGAAACGGTCAAGCCTTCAGATAGTAATAGCAAGATTTCACATGAATCTAGTAAGAAAAAGCTTAATGAGCACGAAAACTATCGCAACTCAGAATCAAACAAACGTCAAAATTCGTCTAAAAATAGCAACGATAAGCAATCTCGCATAAAACGAAATGGGTTTAGAGGAGACGGCGGTAACGGTCGCTACAGAAAAAATGGGAAAGGCTACCGCGGTAATTCTTCAAGTGAGCGAGGAAATGAGTAAAATGCGTAATAGTAATGTCGATATTCACCGAGTAAAAAGTAAAAATAGAGGCGTATTGCGCAACAACGTAGTCACATTAATAGCATGTGTTGTATCAACGGTTATGGTAACCGGATTATCTGCTTGCGATGGGCAGGTGCCGAAACCTGCTGAAGCGCGTAGTAATCAAGAGTTACCTAATGTGACTATGCTGCAAGAAAAAGATATCCGCTTGGGGTTGCTTCGCACTCTAGAAAAGGCAAACGACGAAAAAGATGTGGATTCATTATCTCAAGCAGTTTCTGGACCTGCTCTCGATATTCGTACGAGCGAGCTTACGATTGCAAACAAAACTGGAAACTTAGATCCTAAGGCCACTATTCCGCGTGAAGCCGCGCAAACTATTGTGCCAACTAATTCTGGTTGGCCAAGAGATTTAATGACTATTACAACTACTACTAAAGATCAGCAGTCAAAACGTTTGCTGGTTTTACGTCAACAGAGAGCGCGTTCGAATTATAAACTTTGGGCTGTTGCGCGCTTATTCCCTGGAGTGCATCTTCCTAAATTTGCTGTGCCAAGTATTGGTTCTTCAATGGGTAAATCTAACGATACTGGTTTGGTGATGACTCCAGATGAAGCGGTAGCTGCGTACGCTGACGTTTTACAAAATGGTGAAAACAGCAAGTACGCAAAGCATTTTGCTGACGATTATTTGCGTAAAAAGTTAGTTGAACTTTCTAAAGCAGTGCAAGCTGGAATGGAGCGAAATAAAGGCTCTCAAGAACAAGTCTTTACACCAAATCTCAAACAAATAAGCATTATGCGTTCAAGCGATGGAAGTGATTTGGTTGTTGCGCGCATAGATTCTGTGTGGACTCGTAAAGCTGGTGAAGGGCGTGAATCTCGTCCTGCTTCTGATGAAGAAAAAGCATTATTTGGCGACGGTAAAGCAAAAGGTACTATGCGAGTAACTTACGTAAATGTTATTGCTCTAGTAGTTCCTCCAGCTAGTTCTCATATGAAGATTATTCCTGTTGGTGCTGAGCGTCAGCCTATTAAGGTAGAAGCTTTATAAATTTTGTAAGTGCAATGTAGTGTGCTTGGAAAAGAGGAAAAATGGTGAGTAGCAAAGCGCAAGGCATGAATCCTGGCGGATTTTCGCTTGCTGGGGCTGTAGATTTAGAAGGCGTAAAGCGTCGTGTAGAAGCTCAAGCTAAGCAAGCTGCTAAAGCTGCATCGGGTTCTACTGGTTCTTCTGCTCCAAAAGCTGGCGGCTATGTAATCGATGTTAATGAGCAGTCTTTTCAGGCGATGGTGCAAACGTCTGTAAGTTTCCCAATTGTTATTTTGCTTTGGCAAGCTAATGACGAGGCCTATTATGATGTGGCACAGAAATTAGCGGATGCTGTTAACGCGCTTGACGGTCGTATGCAGTTAGCTCGTATCGACTCTGATGAAAGCCCAAGTATTGCTCAAGCATTGCAAGCGCAGCAGCTTCCTGCAATTTACGGTTTAATTGGCGGACGCCCTATGCCTATTGCGCAAGGTTTACCTAGCGATGAGGAATTACAGCAGATTTGTGGCACTATTTTGCCGCAATTGGTTCAGGTTGCTGAACGCTCTGGTGTTGCTGGAACTGCTCCTTTTGTGGAATCCTCGGTTGAGAAAAAGTCTGAAACGTCTAAAGACTCAGATCAAGATAGTTCCGAGAATAATTCTGTTGAGAGTGTTCCACCTGCTCATGAGCAAGCTCATTCGCTTGCTATGAAGGGTGATTATGAAGGTGCTGCACGCGAGTATGCAAAAGTAATGGAAGCGGACCCTCATGATGTGCTCGCATCGCGTGAACATGCAAAAGCTTTGTTGCTTTCGCGTAATACTAATACTGATGTTGCTGCGGTTAGAAAGGCTGCTGGCGATAATAAGGATGATTTAGATTCGCAGCTTGCAGTAGCAGATGTAGATATGATTGACGGTCATATTGATGACGCTTTTGGGCGACTGCTTGACTTCCTTGCATCTGGTCATAAGAGCGATGCGGATGCTATTCGTTCTCGTATGCTTGAGTATTTTGCCATACTTCCTGCAGATGATGAGCGTCTTGCGCGCGCTCGTCGCCGTCTTGCAATTCTTCTTTACTGATTATTGCGCGATGACGCATTTTTGACGACTTATGTAGTATTAAACAAAAAAGCCAAGAACCACAACAATCGTGAGAAATTTGTGTGATTCTTGGCTTTAGTAGCGGGGCATGGATTTGAACCATGGACCTCTGGGTTATGAGCCCAGCGAGCTACCGAGCTGCTCCACCCCGCGTCGGCTACTTTTAGCAGCTCTATCTACGATAGGTGCAAATTTAGATTTGTCAACTTTCGGGCGTGTCTCGCTGTATTTGGTTAGAATTTTACGATTCGTGCACATGCGTGACATAGGCACAATAAACATAAACAAGTGTGGAGTATAATAAACATATGCCTATTAAGATTCCTGAAGGATTGCCAGCGCGAAGCATATTAGATGCTGAGCGAATTTTTGCATTGGAACGCCCAGAAGCAGAACAGCAGGATGTTCGACCACTTCGTTTGTTGATTTTGAATCTTATGCCCAAAAAAATCGAGACAGAAACTCAGCTTTTGAGACTCATTTCTAAGTCTCCTTTGCAAGTCGACGTCGATTTTATGAAAACTTCTACGCATGTATCAACGCATGTTAGCACTGATCATTTAGTAAAATTCTATGAAAATCTTGACGCACTTCGTAACAACTATTATGACGGATTTGTTGTGACGGGCGCTCCTGTTGAGCATATGGAATTTGAAGATGTCGACTACTGGCACGAATTTACGCAAATTCTTGACTGGGCATCAACACACGTTTTCTCAACAATGTATTTGTGCTGGGGTGCAATGGGTGCGCTTTACTATCGATATGGCGTAAAAAAGCATGTTCTCAGCAAAAAAGTTTTTGGTGTGTTCCCGCAATATTTGCAGGATGAGTACTGTTTCCTTACAAATGGTTTTGATGAAATCGCTTTACAACCGCATTCTAGAATAGCGAGTGTTGATGTTGACAGCATTTCTGCAGATCAGCGTTTGCAGATTCTTACGTATGGTCCCGAATCTGGTCCGGGCTTAGTTGCTACGCGTGATTTTTCTGAAGTTTTTGCCCTAGGGCATTGGGAATACGGCAAAATGACTCTTGCGCAGGAATATGAGCGTGACATGTTAAAAGGTTTGAGCAACGTTCCATTTCCTTACAACTATTTCCCTAATGATGATCCAAAATTAGAGCCACTATTTTCTTGGCGCGCGCACGCGAATTTGCTTTGGCGCAACTGGATTAATTGGGTGTACGAAACTACGCCTTACAATCTTTCTGATATTCCTCATTTAAGAACTGCTGGAAGGCTTGGAACTGAACGTTCTATAAGACATGAGCCAGCTTCTCCGCGCTCCGATAATTTTTATCCATTTGACGGAGTTAAGTACGGTATGAATAAATAAATTTTGACGTTGCGTAATTTTATGTACAAGCAAAGAGTACAATCAGCAATTAGATATATTTTTCGTTTCGTGCCCCGCGCCTTACGAAATATGAAACATATGATCTAGTTGATATATATGCCGCAAGAATGAATGAATTGAGTATGTGAGTGAGCGGCACTGAATTGAGGCGTGTGAACGAATTGCTATAAGGAGGCACTTATGGATGTAATGGTTGATGTTTTACAGAAGACCACAACTGTAGCTTCTACTGTAGCTTCGAATAAACCAGAGCTACCTAATATTAGTGAGTTTTTGCCTCCAGAAATTTTGTTCCAAGGCACTCCATTTGCCATGAATCGCATTATTTTAGTGCGCTTACTTATGGCAGTAGTAGTAATGATTATTTTTGGAATTGGTGCTATGCGAGCAAAGGTTGTTCCTGGCAGATTCCAAAGCGTGCTTGAAATTTTGATGGATTTTGTGCGCTACAACATTGTTTACGAAATGATTGGCGAGGAACGCGGCAAGCGCTATGTGCCAATGATGTCCACATTATTCCTCACTATTTTCTTCTTTAATCTTTGTTCTGTGATTCCAGGATTAAATATGGCTGCAACCGCAACCATTGCTTGTCCGTTGGTATTTGCTTTGTGGGTTGTTTGCCAATATCTTATTGCTGGCATTCGCGAAAAAGGTTTTTTGCGATTCTTCCGCGAAGCATTGTTCCCAGCGGGTGTGCCATGGCCGATTTACTTTATTCTTTCGCCATTGCAGCTCATAGAATTAATAATTGTGCGACCACTTTCGCTTACAATTCGTTTGTTTGCGAATATGATTGCTGGCCATTTGCTGGTGGCCACTTGTTTAGTATTCACCAATTTCTTCGTGGTGGATTCCAGCAATAAACTCCTTGCCTTAGGCGGTGCTTTGTGGCTGCTTGGTGGCATTCTGTTTACCCTATTCGAAATTATGGTAGCTGGCTTGCAGGCATTTATTTTTACAATGCTTGCTTCAGTCTACATTTCGGAAAGTTATCCGGAAGAGGAAGAAAAGTCTGCTGTTGTAGCTGCTTAATAAAAGTAGTTTAGATTTTCAGATTTTACATATCTTACGGGTTTATACTGGTTACTGTTTCAACAGAAAGGAAACCAATGAATAGTATCATCGCTCTTGCAGGTTTGACCGGCAACCTGAGCATTCTTGGCTTTGCTGTAGCAACTATTTCCCCTGCACTCGGCATGGCAATAGTAGTGTCTAAGGCTATGGAATCTACTGCACGTCAACCAGAGGTTGGCAACCGCATTCAGCTGTTTATGTTCGTCGGCTTGGCATTTATTGAGGTTTTGGGCTTGCTTGGCTTCGTTTCCTACATTATGGGAGCCTGAACAAAACTTACAATGCACAACACGAATAGTGTTGAAAGAATAGAAAGGACAAGCCATGGCATATGCAGCCGGAAGTAATAAGTTGGCGTTGTTCTTGCCTGAGCCTTATGACGTACTGTGGTCATTAGTAGTTTTGGTAGTTCTTGCAGCGTTTTTCTACAAGTTTGTTATGCCTAAATTCCAGGCAATTCTCGACGAGCGTGCAGAAAAAATTGAAGGCGGAATGGCTAAGGCTGCTAATGTGCAGCGTGAAGCAGACGAGTTGAAGAGCCAGATTGAAAACGAACTTTCTCAAGCTCAAACTGATGCTGCAAAGACTCGTGAAGAGGCTCGATCGGAAGCTTCAAAAATTATTGGCGAAGCTAGACAACGCGCTGAAAAGGATGCTGCGAAGATTATCAGTGAAGCGCAGCATTCCATTGAGGCTCAGCATAAGCATGCCATGTCCAGCCTCCAAGGAGAGGTGTCGGTTCTTGCAGCAGCTTTAGCTGGCAAGATTCTTGCATCCAAATTGGATGACGATACCGTCAGCTCCAAGATTATTGATCATGTGATCGATGAAGTTGGAGACACTAAAAATTCGGATCAAAGCAAGTAAAGTAATGTACAAAACTGAATAATCGCAAAATAAAATTACGGTTATTTCATTTTGTATTATTTGCATTACTTCGTTTTTTACAGAAACGAGGAGGTAAGAATGCCAGAAAAGGCATCGCGAGTAAACGATAGTTTGTCGCGTTCTTCGCTTGCTCAGGCCATCTCAGATGCGCACGATGAAGCGCAGCGCATTTCAGACGAGCTTTCGTCAATGATGGACATGATTGATAAGTATCCTGAGCTTTCTGATGCGATTACTGATCCGAATAGGTCTTCGGAAGATAAGTCTCGCCTGATTGACGAGCTTATTGGAGGTAAGGCGCACCCTGTTGTATTGCGCATTATGCATTATCTAGTAGGAACTTGGCACGGAGGTGCCGAAAGCGGTAAAACCGGTAGCTTCGGTGGTGCTTGGTCAGGATTTGAGCGTGAAGCTGGCGAAACATTGGTTACAGTCACTACTGCTCAGCCGCTTACAGATAAGCAAATTAAGCGTTTGATTGAAATCTACAGCAATAAGTTGGGTCATCGTGCATACATTAACCCAATTGTGGATCCAAACGTACTTGGTGGTATGCGTATACAAATCGGTGATCAAATAACCGATCGCACCATGTTGATGCAGCTTAAGCAGTTGCAGCGTTCTGCGCGAAATGGTGCTTGGACACAGGCAGTGAAGTAGTAAATTAAGGAGAATTATGGCGGAACTATCTATTGATCCCGCCCTGATACGCAAGGCGCTCGACGGGTTTGTTGACTCGTATAAGCCTACCGACATGCCAACGCAAGAAGTTGGCTATGTTGTTACGGCTGGTGACGGCATTGCGCACGTAGCTGGATTGTCCGGCTGCATGGCAAACGAGCTGCTCACATTCGAGAACGATACCTTGGGTCTTGCGTTCAACCTTGATGCACACGAAATCGGCGTCGTTATTCTCGGCGATTTTACAGGCATTGAGGAAGGGCAGGAAGTATACCGCACAGGCGAGGTGTTGTCTGTGCCGGTTGGTGACGCTTATCTTGGTCGTACTGTGGATCCGTTGGGTAATCCAATCGATGGTTTGGGTGCGATTGAGTGCAGTGAGCGTCGTATTCTTGAAGCCCAGGCTCCAGACGTTATTCACCGTCATCCAGTCGATGAACCATTGTCTACTGGTTTGAAGGCTATTGACGCAATGACGCCAATAGGTCGTGGTCAGCGCCAGTTGATTATTGGTGACCGTCAAACAGGTAAGACTGCAATCGCAATAGATACGATTATTAACCAGCGTGCTAACTGGGAAACTGGAGATCCAAAGAAACAGGTTCGCTGCATTTATGTAGCAATCGGTCAAAAGGGTTCTACTATTGCTTCAGTGCGCCAAAGCCTTGAAGAAGCAGGAGCTATGAAGTACACCACAATCGTGGCAAGTCCAGCTTCTGATTCTGCAGGTTTTAAATACATTGCACCTTACACTGGTTCTGCAATCGGTCAGCACTGGATGTATAACGGCAAGCACGTTTTGATTGTTTTCGATGATCTGTCGAAACAAGCAGAAGCATACCGTTCAATTTCCTTGCTTTTGCGTCGTCCACCTGGGCGTGAAGCTTACCCAGGCGACGTGTTCTACTTGCACTCTCGTCTGCTTGAACGTTGTGCTAAGCTTTCTGACGATTTGGGTGGCGGTTCTATGACCGGTCTTCCAATTATCGAAACCAAGGCAAACGATGTTTCTGCATACATTCCAACCAACGTGATTTCTATCACCGATGGTCAGATCTTCTTGCAGTCTGATTTGTTCAACGCCGGTCAGCGTCCAGCAGTAGACGTTGGTATTTCCGTGTCTCGTGTTGGTGGTGCAGCTCAGGCTAAGGCTTTGAAGAAAGTCTCCGGCATGTTGAAGATTTCCTTGGCTCGTTACAAGTCTTTGGAATCCTTCGCAATGTTCGCTTCTGATTTGGATGCAGCCTCAAAGGCGCAGCTTACTCGCGGTGCTCGTTTGACTGAGCTACTTAAGCAGAAGCAGTTCTCTCCTCGAGCAATGGAGCAAGAAGTTGTTTCTGTGTGGGCTGGTACTCATGGCAAGCTTGACGATATTCCTGTGAAGGATGTGTTGCGTTTCGAAAGCGAATTGTTGGATTACTTGGATAAGGGAACCGACATTTTGCAAGTAATTCGCGATACTGAAGACTTCACTAAGGAAACTGAAGCTAAGCTTGATGCAGCCATTGATGATTTCCGTAGGACGTTTAAGACATCTGCTGGCAAGCCTTTGATTGTAAAGGATTCTTTGCCGCCGGCTGAAAACCCTGCTCCTGTTGAGAAGGAACAGCTCGTAGCTAAGCCGAAAGCAGACAGTCGCGAGCCTGAGGGGAAGTAGCGTATGTCCTCCCAACTTGCATTGAAATCGAGAATTATTTCCACACAGTCTTTGGGTAAAATCTTTAAGGCTCAGGAAATGATTGCGTCTTCTCATATCGCTAAAGCGCGAGATATTGCGCTTAATGCTAAGCCTTATAGTGACGCAATTTTCGATGCCGTGCAGGCGTTGGTAGCTCATCACGAAGCAAATATTAAGCATCCTATTTTTGGTAAAGAGCATGCTGGCAATCGTGTAGCAGTTTTAGCTCTTACTTCTGATCGTGGTATGGCAGGTGCGTTTACGTCTTCGATTATTCGTGAGACTGAAGCACTTCTTGCAAAACTCGATGCAGAAGGTAAGCATGCAGAACTGTACGTGTACGGTCGACGCGGTGCAACTTACTACAAGTATCGCAATCGCGATGTGGCAGGTACTTGGGAAGGTTCTACTGACCACCCAGACGTTACTATTGCTGAAAAGATTTCCGATACTTTAATGGACGCTTATATGACGCCGGAAGCAGAAGGCGGAGTTTCGGAACTGTATATTGTGTTCACTGAATTTATAAATATGGTGAGGCAAAAAGTTCGTACGTTACGCATGCTGCCAGTTGAGTTGGTTCCTTTGAAGGACGGTGAAGAGTTTTCTATGCATCGTCCTGACTATGAAGCAGCTTCTGGTCCTTCAGCAGCATTGTCGTCTACGAGCGCAGTTTCGGCTCGTGAAGAAGCAGTGAGCCGCAGCAATCCAGAAGCTGTGGAGTATTGCTTCGAACCAAGCCCGGATGAAGTATTGGATGCTGTTTTGCCGAAGTATATTCAGTCTCGTATTCACGAGTGCTTACTTACTTCTGCTGCTTCCGAAACGGCAAGCAGACAGAACGCTATGCATACGGCTACAGATAACGCCCGCAATTTGGTGGATGATTTGACAAGAAAGCTTAATGCTTCTCGTCAGGCATCCATTACTCAAGAACTTACCGAAATTATCGGCAGCGCTGATGCGCTGAATAATGAGGAGGATTAGGAGCATATGGCTGAAAATCAGACCACAGCGCCTCCAGAAGCTGAGCAGGAGGTCGATCCAACAGCTGGTCGCGTAACCCGCGTTCAGGGTTCCGTGATTGACGTTGAATTCCCGGTCGGCTATCTGCCGGATATTTACAATGCTCTCAAAGTCGATATCAACACCGTTGGAAACACCGAGGGAGATACCGTCCACGAGATTACGCTAGAAGTTGAGCAGCACCTTGGTGATTCGACTGTGCGTGCAGTTGCTTTAAAGCCTACTGACGGTTTGGTTCGTGGTGCTTTAGTGCGAGATACTGGCGGCCCAATCTCTGTACCTGTTGGTGATGTTACTAAGGGTCACGTGTTTGATGTTACGGGCAACATTTTGAATGCTAAGCCTGGCGAACACATTGAAGTAACTGAGCGTTGGCCAATTCACCGTAACCCACCTGCTTTTGATCAGCTTGAGTCTAAGACTCAGATGTTCGAAACTGGTATTAAGGTTATCGATTTGCTTACCCCTTACGTTCAGGGCGGTAAAATTGGTCTGTTCGGTGGTGCAGGCGTTGGTAAAACTGTGTTGATTCAGGAAATGATTCAGCGCGTTGCACAGAATCACGGTGGTGTGTCTGTGTTTGCTGGCGTTGGCGAACGTACCCGTGAAGGTAATGATTTGATCGGCGAAATGGCTGATGCTGGCGTTTTGGAGAAAACAGCGCTTGTCTTTGGTCAGATGGATGAGCCTCCTGGGACTCGTCTTCGCGTGCCTCTTACCGCTTTGACTATGGCTGAGTACTTCCGCGATGTGCAGAATCAGGATGTGTTGCTGTTCATCGATAACATATTCCGCTTTACTCAGGCTGGTTCTGAGGTTTCCACGCTGCTTGGTCGTATGCCTTCCGCAGTTGGTTACCAGCCAAACTTGGCAGATGAAATGGGTGCATTACAGGAGCGTATTACTTCTACGCGCGGCCATTCCATTACGTCACTTCAGGCTATTTACGTTCCTGCAGATGATTACACTGATCCTGCACCTGCAACAACCTTTACGCACTTGGATGCAACTACTGAGCTTTCGCGTGATATTGCAGCTAAGGGTATTTACCCAGCTGTGGATCCTTTGACTTCTACTTCTAGAATTTTGGATCCGCGTTACGTTGGTCAGGCTCATTATGATTGCGCGAACCGCGTTAAGGCTATTTTGCAGCGTAACAAGGAGCTTCAGGACATCATCGCTTTGATTGGTATCGATGAGCTTGGTGAGGAAGATAAGACTACTGTCAGCCGCGCTCGTAAGATTGAGCAGTTCCTTGGTCAGAACTTCTATGTGGCTGAAAAGTTCACTGGTCGTCCAGGTTCTTATGTGCCAGCAGACGAAACCATTGAGGCATTCACTCGCATTTGCGATGGTGTTTACGATGAGATTCCTGAGCAGGCATTCTCTGGTATCGGTGGCATTGATGATCTTGAGCGTCGTTGGCACGATATGCAGCAAGAGTTTGGTGCGTGATTATGTCGGAGAAGCAAGTAAAATCGCTGCACGTTAGTGTGGTGGCAGCCAGGCATCCTGTTTGGGAAGGTGACGCCAAGTTTGTGGTTATTCCTTCTGTGAATGGCGCAATGGGCGTGCTTCCTGGACATGAGGCTGTGCTTGCGTTGATTGATCACGGTTTTGTGAAGGTTGACGATTTGAAAGGCGTGCGTCACGTTTTTAAGGTGACGGATGGCTTCTACTCGGTTGACTCTGACAATATTACGATTGCTGTTGAGCATAGTTGTAACGTTGATAAAGACGGCAACGTGCTGCCTAACGCTAAGGTGATTTAAGGTTGCTTTTGTTGCTTATGTAAGTTTGTTGCTTTTGTAAGTTTATGAACTTGTGTAAGCAAGGTAATCTCTTCTAAGGCAGGGGCTTGGGATATTCTCAAGCTCCTGCCTTTTTGTTTTTATAGCGCGTTTGTAAAGAAAATAGATCTCAGAGGCGAAGCACTGTTACTAACTCAGCTAACGAACTGAGAAAGTAACGGTGATTGGCAAAACACTGTTAAAAACTCAGTTAGCCGACTGAGAAAGTAACGCTCACAAACGAAACGACGTGTTTGTTTCGAGCAGCCATTGCGCTATGTCTATTACGCGGATTCCTTCAATGTCGTAAGAATCGTGGCGAGTGTTTGCAAGCAGATTCGCACTTTCACTTTCAAAACTGTAAAATTTTTTCACTTTTGAAAGTGAGTGCCTATTTGCGTTCGTGCGCGAAGGCTCTTTCTTTTTGCTTAAGTTTTGCGAATCTTTACTTTTGAATATGCAAAATCGCAAAATATGCTGTAATCAAAATGCATTGCGAATAGTAAAATAGTGCGTAGTTATTTTTGATTTTTGAGCGGGTTCTGGCAGGGAGAAGAAATGATTGATAAAGAAACGCAACGTAGGCGTCAAGAAAATTTGGGTCTTGCAATAGCTTCAGGCAAACTTGAAGGCAATTCGCCTTCAAAAGAGTTTCTTTATGACGCAAATCAATATGCTAATGGTCTTATAAGTAGCAATGAATTTGTTGCTAGAATGCGTTCTAGATATGGCGTGATGGATTAAGTTATTGGGTTGTGTGTCGTGGAAACAGTTTTTGACCCTTATCTTATTCCTCACACAAGGGTATTGAAGAACAAATCTAATATAAATAATCAGATTGAATTAGATAAATATGAGAACGATGCTGTTCTCACAAGATGTTCTATTTTGTACGAAAACTTGCCACATGTTGAAGGAACTGTTAAACAATTGCAGTGGATTCATCATTATCTTTTCCAAGATGTTTACGATTGGGCTGGCCAGATTCGCACTATAGACATGACTAAAGGCGGCGGCGAACCGTTTCATCCGCTTGAATACATGGGTGCTGGGATTCGTTACTGTGAGCAAACGCTTAAAAATGATAATTTATTGCAAGGTTTATCTATTGATGAGTTTATTAGTAAGCTAAGCGTAAATTACAATAATTTTAATGTTTTGCACCCATTTCGCGAGGGCAATGGTAGAACACAGCGCGTTTTTTGGGATATAGTTGCGCGAGATGCTGGGTACCATTTTGATTGGGGATTAATAACTCAGCGCGTTAACGACGAAGCTTCAATCCAGGCTAAAGATGCTAACGATACGAAGCTTCTTGAGGATATGTTCCACATTATTACAAAGCCTTTGAATGTTGAGCTTTTAGCTCAGCAGCAGTTTGCGCATCTTGTTGAAGAAGAATACGAATGCGCGCCGAATGTGGCTAGTGTTTTGCAAGATAAGGATTACGCGGCGTATAAAACGTGTTACGGCATAGATTGAATTTAGCGTTTGAGTATTGCGAACGCCGAAACGAGTGGTGTGATGTTGCCAATGCTTCCGATGTTTCTATAGCGCGTTTTTGCCAAAATGTCGGTATAGACGAATGTTTTTTGCTCTCTATGCCTTCATTTTGGCAAAATGTCGGTATAGAACATGTCTTTCTGTAAACCATGACGACATTTTGCTATTTTGTGGCTTTTGGTGGATATTATTGTGGTTTTTGATGATTGATAGAGTGTTTGATGTTGGGAGTGAAGCAAGCGATGTTTAGGAATGTAATGGCGTTTGAGCGCGCGCTTGGAACGGGAATTATTATTTCTAGCAGCGTGCCGATTTCGCAGCGCGTGCAGAAGAAGATTCGTGCTTTTATTGAAGAGTATGAGCGTACACTTTCTAGGTTTCGTGCAGATTCGCTAGTTTCGCGCATGGCTAGTGCGGAGCATGGCGGCGAGTTTGAGTTTCCAACGTGGGCTCAGCCTCTTTTTGCTCTTTATAGCGAGTTTTACGCTGCTACGCACGGTGCTTTCGACGCGTGCATTGGCGCGGATTTGCTTGCGCTCGGCTACAACAATTCTGTTCACTTTATTCCGCAATCGGCAGCTGGCTTAGGTAAGAATGAGAATAGTAGCAGTGACAGTTGGTCTAACTATCGCCGCGCTTTGCCAATTACGTGGGCAGATATTTCGCAAGGTGGCGGCAGTACAACGCTTTGCACAAATCAGCCAGTGCAGCTTGATTTTGGTGCAGCTGGAAAGGGCTATTTTGTAGATCTTGTAACACAGATTATTAAAGAGGAGCTTAGCGGAGATTCGCGTGCTGATTTTGATTTTCTTGTAAACGCTGGCGGAGATATGCGCGCTTGTTTTAGCGAAGAGAATAATCAAATAAAAGTTGCTCTGGAAAATCCGTTTGACACAACTCAAGCAGTTGGAGTGGCGTCAATTGCAAGCGGAGCGTTGTGCGCTTCGTCTAGTGCAAGAAGGCGTTGGAAAGTAAAAGACGCAAATGACTTTGAGTCTAATTTAATTGCGACTCACTTGATTAATGCGCTTGATGGCATTCCTGCTTGCGATTTATGCGCAAGCTGGGCGTATGTGCCTAGCAAAACTTGCGATTTTCCAACAGCTTATGCCGATGCGCTCGCAACGGCATTGTTTGTATCGCAAGAAAGCAATTTGCAAAAAATCCTGCAAACTACCAGTGCTGAGTTTGCTGTAATCTCGCCAAATCATGCGCTTCGCAAAACGCGTGCATTCCCAGCGCACTTTTTTGCTGAATGATGCTGAATAATGCAGGATAATGCCAACTAATGCCCAATAATGACTATGCAAGTTAGCTGGCTTGCAAGAATCGAAGCTAGACGCAAGCGATGCGAGTAGCGTTGCTGCTGATTGTGCGCGTTTACAGTAGAATATTAAAGAACGCTTATTTAATTATTGCGTAATTATTGCGTAATTATTGCGTTTATTTAATTATGGCGCATACGCGTGCACAAATTGCACAAATAGGGAGCAACAAAATGGACACTCGCAAAGAAGAAGAACGCGCGGAATTGCATCGCACGATTTGGAAGATTGCCGATGATTTGCGAGGTTCTGTTGATGGCTGGGACTTCAAAGCATACGTATTGTGCACAATGTTTTATCGCTATATTTCCGAGAATTTATGCGATTATATTAATAAAGATGAGCATGAATCTGAAGGCGGCGATCCAAACTTTGATTATGCAAAAATAAGCGATGAAGATGCTGAGCCTCTTCGCGGTGAAATGATTAGTGAAAAAGGCTTCTTTATACTTCCTAGCGAGCTGTTTTGCAATGTGTTGAAGCGTGCTCCTCAAGATAGTGATTTAAACGAAACATTAAGTCGTGTGTTCCGCAATATTGAAGCTTCTTCTCAAGGCACTGATTCGTCTGGTGATTTTAAGGGATTATTCTCCGATTACGATGTGAATAACATTAAGCTTGCAGATACTGTTGAAGGCCGCAATAAGCGTTTTGTTAAGTTATTACAAGTGATTAGTGAGATGAAGCTTGGCAGTGTAAACAACAACGTGATTGAGGCTTTTGGTGACGCTTACGAGTATTTGATGGGCTTGTACGCTTCTAACGCTGGCAAGTCTGGTGGCGAATACTTTACGCCTGCAGAAGTTTCAATGCTGCTCACGCGCCTTGGAACAGTTGGAAAATCAAGCATTTCAGACGTATACGATCCCGCGTGCGGTTCTGGCTCGCTTCTGCTAAAAGCCAAAAAAGTGCTAGGCATTGAAAATATTAATGGCGGTTTTTACGGCCAAGAAAAGAACGTTACTAGCTACAACTTGTGCCGCATGAACATGTTTTTGCACGATGTGAATTTTGATAAGTTTACTATTACTTGCGGCGATACTCTTATAAAACCGAAAATCGACGCTAATAAAAAGTTCGAGTTAGTGGTTTCTAATCCGCCTTATTCCACGAGTTGGGAGGGGGATTCTAATCCGTTGATGATTAACGATCCTCGTTTTGCTCCAGCTGGAGTTCTTGCTCCAAAAAGTAAGGCGGATATGGCGTTTGTGTTGCACTGTTTAGCGCATCTGGCAGAAGATGGTGCTGCTGCAATTGTTTGCTTCCCTGGGATTATGTATAGAGGCGGAGCTGAGCAAAAGATTCGCCAATATTTAATTGAGCATAATGCTGTTGATTGCGTGATTCAACTTCCAAGCAACTTATTCTTTGGCACTTCGATTGCTACGTGCATTATGGTTTTGCGTAAAAACAAGCAAAACGACACTTCTATATTGTTTGTTGATGCTAGCCAACAGTTTGTAAAGTCAACGAATAGCAACAAGCTTTCGGACGAGAACATTGAGCAAATTGTTAAGTGGTACACTTCTAGGCAAGATGTGGAGCATATTGCGCACGTAGCGTCTTTGGAAGAAGTGGAATCCAATAAATACAATCTTTCCGTTTCCACGTACGTTGAAGTAGAAGATACTCGCGAAAAGATTAATATTACGGAGCTTAACGCGCAAATTGCATCGGTTTGCGCTCGCGAGCAAGAGTTACGCGAACAAATTGAGAAGATTGTAAGCGAGATTGAAGCTGGCAGCGTTAACTTTGATAATAGCGAGGTGGCTCAATGACTAGCAAACTTGAGGATTTAATTGCTGAGCTTTGCCCTAATGGTGTGGAGTATAAGAAAATTGGAGATATTGCTGATGTTAGTATTGGATTAGCAACATCTGTAACAAAATATAAAAGAGATTCTGGCGTTTTGTTACTTCACAATTCAGATATTCAACAAGGTAGAATTGAACTGAAAAATATTGAACATATTGATGATTTATTCGCTAAAAAAAATAGTAGTAAACTTCTAAGAAAGAATGACATTATCACTATTCATACTGGTGATGTAGGTACGTCGGCAGTTATTACTGATGAATATGCAGGATCTATAGGATTTACTACAATTACCTCTAGAATAAAGGATTTTAATCAAGTTTATCCGTATTATTTATGCACATATTTCAATTCACATAAGTGCAAGATTGATATACGTAAAATGACTATTAGCGATCGTAGCAATCTGAATCAAAAAGATTTCATTAAAATTCAAGTCCCCGTCCCTCCTCTGGAGGTACAACGTGAAATTGTCCGCATATTGGACAATTTCACAGAGCTTACAGCAGAGCTTACAGCAGAGCTTACAGCTCGTAAAAAGCAATACGAGTATTATCGAGATACCTTACTCACTTTTAACGATAATAATCCCCTACGCTCGCTTATCTCACGCTACTGCCCAAACGGTGTGGAGTATAAGAAGATTGGCGATATTGCTACGCTTTCTCGTGGTAAAGTAATGTCGAAAAGCTTTATAAATGATAATTCAGGTGAGTATCCTGTTTACTCGTCTCAAACAGAAAATAATGGTCAATTTGGTGCGATTTCTACTTACATGTTTGACGGTAAGTATGTGACATGGACAACTGATGGTGCTAATGCTGGAACAGTGTTCTATCGTGACGGTAAATTCAGTGTGACAAATGTTTGTGGCGTTATTGATATATCAGATTGTCAAGTTGACACTAAGTATGTGTATTATGCGTTGACAATTCATGCGAAGAACTATGTAAGTTCGGGCATGGGTAATGCAAAACTCATGAGTAATGTTATGAGTAAAGTAACAATCCCCGTTCCGCCTCTAGGAGTACAGCGTCAAATCGTACAAATTCTGGATCGTTTTGATGCTCTGTGCAATGATTTAACTCAAGGTTTGCCTGCAGAAATCGAAGCTAGACGTAAGCAGTACGAGTACTATCGCGATCAACTCCTAACCTTCAAGCGTGCGTAATGTAGTTATGCACAATTTATGTAAAGTAACCTATAAAAGCGTATCTAGTATTACAATTTATAT
>NZ_LWSR01000049.1:0-14337 GCF_001660745.1 Gardnerella sp. 26-12 | reverse complement strand
TTTGATTATTTTTCATTATTCTTGACTATTTTTTGCAATATCCGCAACTACCGGAACGAGCATAGGCTTCCTGCGTAAAGCGCGAGCCACCCAACTGCCCAATGTGCGTCGCATAATTTGCTGCAATTTATAAGTATCGTGCTCGCCGCGCATCATAGCATCTTGCAACTGTTCAACAATTTGATGACGAACCTTCTCAAAATCAGCCTCGTCTTCAGCAACAGCATTCAAGAAAATCTTTGGACCAGAAACCACGTCAGCGTGCTCTGTATCAACTACAACAAAGCTCGAAACGAAACCTTCCGTGCCCAAAATTCTGCGCTTTTCAAGCTCTTCATCTGTAAGCTCACCGACAGAATCACCATCAACATACACGTAACCGCATGGCACAGAACCAACAACTGCAGCATTGCCATGATACAAATCCACAACATCGCCGTCTTCAGCAAGCACAACGTTATTTGGATCAACGCCAGTTTTTACTGCAATCAATCCGTTTGCAACCAAGTGACGATGCTCACCATGAATTGGCATGGCGCACTTTGGCTTCACAATGTTGTACAAGTACAGCAACTCGCCTTCATTGCAATGACCAGACACGTGGATAGCAGCATTATCTTTGTTAATTACGCGCGCACCCAACTGCACAAGCTTATTAATAACTTTGTAAACCTCATGCTCATTGCCTGGAATAAGCGAACTTGCAAGAATAACAGTATCGAATTCGTTAACAGTAATATCTCGGTGACTGCCATCTGCAATACGCCCAAGCGCAGCCATAGGCTCACCTTGTGAACCAGTGCACATGTATACGAGCTTGTCATCCTGAATATCCTTCGCCTGTTTTAAGTCAACAACAGTATTTTCAGGAATATGCAAGTAGCCTAAATCCGCAGCAATTGACATATTGCGAACCATCGAGCGACCAACGAACACAACTTTGCGCCCAAACTTATGCGCAGCGTCAACCACTTGTTGCACGCGATGAACGTGACTTGAGAAGCTAGCAACAATAATTTTGCGCGTAGCTTCAGCAAAAGCGCGATCCAAAGCCGGACCAATCGAAGTTTCAGGCTTCACAAATCCTGGTACTTCAGCATTAGTGGAATCAGCCATAAGCAAATCTATGCCTTGCTCACCTAAACGCCCGAACTCAACTAAATCAGTAATGCGATGGTCAAGAGGAAGCTGGTCAAGTTTAATATCTCCAGTATCAATAAGCGTTCCGGCTGGAGTTTTTACGCACACAGCGAGCGCATCTGGAATAGAATGCGTAACAGTAATAAATTCAAGGTTAAACGGACCGACTTTCATCTTATCGCGACCTTCTACGCGAATAAGCTCCGGATCAATATGATGCTCTTTGCACTTAGCTTCCACAAAAGCAAGAGTTAGCTTTGAACCAATTAACGGAATGTCGGGACGCATTTTAAGAAGGTAAGGCACACCACCGATATGATCTTCGTGACCATGCGTTAAAACCAATGCCTCAACTTTGTCTAAGCGATCTTGAATGTAGTGAAAATCTGGGAGAATCAAATCAACGCCTGGCTGCTCTTCTTCTGGGAATAGCACACCACAATCGATAAGCAGAATATGACCGTTATATTCAATTACGTTCATATTGCGGCCGATTTCACCCAAACCACCAAGCGGTACGATTCGCATTGAGCCTTTACGATACTTTGGCGGCGCAATAAGCGCACCTTCTCTTTGATCGTTAACTACAGGAGGAAGAACATTTCCTGTTCTACGAGTTGATGACTTTGCGTTTTCTGTTTTAGTTTCTTTGTTGAATTTAGCTTTTTTAGTTGATTTAGTTTTAGCAGATTTTACATCTTTAGTAGATACTGATTTAGTTGAAGTATCAGAAGACATTTTTTTATTCACTTTTTTCACCGACTGTCGAATTTGCTTAGACGACGCAGAAGATTCTTGGTTATTAAGAGAACGCATATTATCAGCGTCAGATTGCAACGCATCGCGTACTACTTCAGCAAGAATTTCCTCAGTACGTTCATCATATTCTATTTTCATATTCATCTCACTACATCTTGCGATATTGCGCACTTCTTTCTAGTGTACCGTTAGGACTCAACTCAGCTTTTGTTACTGAAGCGGCAGAAACTTTACAGCGGCGTAAAGAAACTGCCGTCCCCTAGCCAAAAAGCGGCAGAAACTTTACACGCGTGCGCAGTTAATGTCGCTTTTTAAGCACCATTACAATAAACCAGCCGAACGTTGCGATAGGTATAGCTGCCATTGTTGAAATCCACGGAACCATCATTCCGGCATGCGAATTCCACGAGTCTATTGCAGCTCCAGCAGCCATCGAACCTAAAGAACAGCCGACAGCAGACGCAGTTGGTAGCCATGAAAGACCTTCCGTAAGCGATTCTTCAGGGACAGTTGCTTTAACGATAAGATTTCCAGTAGCAAAAATTGGCGAAACGCATAAGCCGGAAAGCACTTCAAAAACGCTCATAAGCATAAGTCTGTCAATATTAAGACTCATAAGCACAAATCCAACAGTTAAACCAGTCAAAAATACAATCAAATGCGACCAATTAGAACCGCGGAATTTATGCGATCCAAAAATAATCGCTCCCACAAGCGAACCGCATGCAAACAATGCCAGCTGCATACCAATAAAATGATCAAGTCCTTGAGCTTTCATTGCAGCTGTTACAGACACGTCAAATGCACTAAAACTCATATTAAACACAACAAACATGAGCACTAGCGGGATAATACCGCGGTAAAGCAGCACGTTTTTGCCACGCTTTTTTGAGTGATGATTGTGCAATTGCTTAAGACTAAATTTGTCTGCAAATGAGCGTTTCGGTTCTTGCTTTTGAGATTCCGCATAATCTTTAGAAATTTCATCTTCTTTTTGAGAAGCGATTAATACATCAACGTCTTCAGCTGTAGCAGTTGGAACTTCCACTACTTTAAGCACAGCAGGTTGAGTATTTTTTAGAGAAAAGAACCAAGCTCCGCCCAATCCACTTGCAAATACTGGCACGAATAATTGCGAAACAGGATGCACAGAAGTTGCTAACCACGCAGCTAAAATAGGTCCTAATATAAACACAATTTCATCGATACCAGATTCCAACGCATAAGCAACGTTTAATAAAGAATCGTCATCTTCTGCACGCAATGTATAAGCCCAACGAGTACGCACCAACGCGCCAAAAGCAAACTGAGTTACGCCCATCACAATTGCTAGCACAAAAAGCAAAACAAGAGGAACCTTAAATAACGCTGCACATGCAAAAGAAATCATAGCGATTACTTGTGCACTTAGCGCAATAACTCCAACTTTACGCTGACCAAAACGGTCGAAAAGCTTAGCATACACAGGAGTTACCGCAGCTTGTGCAAGCACATACGACGCAGACATTGCTCCAGCAATAGTCCAGTTGTTATACAAATGGTTTAATGCAAGAACAATCCCCAACGCAATCATAGACATCGGCAAACGCGCAATCGCGCCTGCTACACAAAACGCTTTAGCTCCATTAAATGAAAATAATCTAGAATATTGAGAAAATACCGATGCTTTCTTAGTTGCCGTTTGCGACGACATATATTTCTTTGCTCCTTTTGTCAAGCAAGTCACGCACGTTATACATTTGCATATTTTTTATTAGCACGTTTTAGAACGAGCATTCGCTTGCTTTGAACGAACTCTCGGCTCACCTGAGTAAATATACAAGTCATCCACCAAAGATTTCACGTTCTTAGCTTCATAAGGATGATCCGAACGCATAAAAGAAGCATCTCTTCTAAGCCCGTGATAATCATAAAAGCTTACGTCGCACGCTGAATCAGTATGCAAATAGTAACGATTTACGCCATTATTTCTTAGCATATGCATTGTTCGCTTCCACAAGCCTCCACCGACACCATGCCCACGAGCATCCGGAGATACAAGGAAAAGCTCCAATTCCGCTTGAGTTAAATTATTAATATGAGATTTTGCTTCAAGTTTAGTTTCCAACGCGCGCATGCCATACGCTTCTTCTAAAGCGAGAGCATAGTTTTTGTCACAATTTTCTTTCATTGCGGCTTCTTGCTCGCGAAGCATTCTCCCTACTTCTGGAAATAAAACAGGTGCGCCAAAAACTCGCGCCAAAAGCAGACCCATAAACTTACCGTCTACTTCAGCAATAGTACCATGCGTTGAAGGTTCCAAGTAATGCAACACACATCTTCGAGAAAGACTTAACGAAGCATCTTTCCCAACTTCTTGCGCAATACCCCAAGTACGTTCATATTCTTTAACCATTGCATCAATATCGCTGAGTTTTACAGAACGAAATTCAACAGTCATGATTCTTCCTTACTTCATACTCAAATCGATGTTGTGCGTATGCCCGCCCACACACACTGCACGAGGAATCTGCACGTTTTCGAAGTGATGCACGATGCGTTTCAATCGCGGCGCAAAATACGTTACAGCAAACAAAAATTGCAGCAAATAAATTGCGGCAAAATGATTGCAATAGCAACATTTATGCGTCATCATCATCGAGGGAGATTAACGTGTCAGAGTGTAACTCGGCAAGGATCTCATCTTTCGTTTTTTGCTCGGCATGAATTTCCCGTTCACATTCATCCGATATGTTCACATAATAAAGGGTGGCATCGATAGCATCAAGCGGAACCTTAGTCATAAGAGACAGAAGCAGACGATACCAGTCAAGCTGACCAAGTTTAAGCGCAATATCTTGTGGCTTGGTTGGTTTTCTACCGGTTTTCCAATCGACTATCGTGTACAATTTGCTTGGATCTTCTGGATTTAAACCACCTGCGAATATTGCGTCGATTTTGCCATTAATAATTTGATCGCCTAATTCTGGAACATGAGCTACAATCGGCTGCTCTGCTGCTATAGGACGGCGATGCGCCCATTTTGATGTTATTAAACGCTGCTTCCATATCAACAATTTGCGCTCAGAAGATTTTGCATTTTGCGAAATCTTCTCGCAAGTTCCAGCAACGTTCTCATCAATATTCTCGCCAACGTTCTCATCAACGTCATACTGAATAGAATTTTTATTCACACAACCAGTTTTTATAAACTGTTCAGCCCAGGCATGAAAACGAGTTCCCAAATCAGAAGCAGGCGAAGAAACACTAGGAATAGGGCGAATAATTGCCATCCATTCCTTTCGCAAACGCTTAGCATCCGCATCATCAAAATCTTCATTCGCGCGCGAATAATTATTACGAAACATAGCGCGCCTTTGCACAGCAGTCACATTGACATTTTCAACATTAGAAAGCTGCTCTGCTCTGTTTTTTAACTCTTGAATGTTGCAATACCAATCAATTTTCGGCATTAAATCCGCATCTTGTAGCAAAGCTTGAGCTTTGTAAAGCAAAGAATTATCTTTTGAAATACCAGAAACTTGATTACTAATTTTTGAATTTACAACGTCTTGCGCAGATTTTTGCAATACACTACGTATAGCTTCACTAGATGCACTCGGCCAAGATAATTGCTTCTTATTATCTTCAGTTGGAATAGAGCTTTCCTCGCTAAATAATTGCGCAAGTTGCGAAGCTGACTCCCCTACAACATAACCTACTTGATTTGAAGAATCTGAAACCTTAGCTGTGACCTGAACCGGAGATTCTTCAGATCCGCGCATTGAATCATACATTTCCTGCCAAAAAACAGAAGGTTTTTTAACTCTAGAAGTTGAAATATTTGAAGATTCATCTACAGAAGAAGCTGCACCATTGGCAGAATTTTCTTTATTCTCAACAATGCTCATAGCATTAGACTGGCTGCAAGTGAGCAATGCTGCGAATTTAGCACGCGTCAAAGCAACATACATAAGGTGACGCTCGTCAATGTGCAAAGCGCGCCCACGCTCCTCGACTTGCGAAAGAGGCAATGTGCCAGTTTTCATTACAGCGTCATACACTTTGCTAGCTTCTGAAGGAATCGCTTCTACTGGAGCCTGCTCATGCTCATGGAACTTTTCTGCCAAATCAAACATTTCTCTAGCTCTTGAACCATAAACTTCTGCGTCGATATCGTCTACAGTTAACATATTTTTCAAAGATTTTTGAGGTTCCATGCTAGTTTCAAGATCAACATCGTGAGGGAATCTTGGCAATATATTTGCATCCACTCTCATAGAAACAGGCACTTTTGCAGCAACTTCGAGCGTTGCGTATGCCCTTTCCCTGTACACGCCACTTTGTTGCGTTGCTATTACGCGCAAATTATCGCCTTGATTACTTGGGAACACGCCTTCATTAAGCCCAACTATCGCTACAGCAGGCCATTCCAAACCTTTCGATTGGTGAATAGTCATTAATACGACATCCGCAGGTTCATCCACTGAAGAAGGTTGATCGTTAATTTTGTCTATATTGAAAATCCAAGACATAAACCCATGCAAAGTAGGAGTTGTAAAATCGCTCATTTCTTGCAAATACGCGTCTGCTAGTAGACAAATAGAATCGACAGTAGAGTGCATATCGTCAAGAAGCGTTGCATTAGAGGAAGTATCATTCATAAGCGCACGAGATAGCGCAACGTCAATATCAACGTTAAGCGTTTCTACAGCAACGCGCATAATATCTTGCAAAGAGCCAGATTGAGCACGTTGTATTGCATGAATCATTTGCCCTATTTTTAACACTGCTACATAAGCTTTAGAGCTTAAATTATTTTTTAGCTCAGAAAGCAAATTATTGTCGTTTTTGTCGTTATTTTTTGCTTCTTCGCTTAGTTGAGTTTCGTATGCTTCAAGCAAAACATCCGCCACAAAAACTCCACCATGAATACTATTGGTTTGCGAAGCTTGAGATTGCTGTTCTCGAACAACTTGCGACCACTTAGAGCGAGGAGTTTCAGCGTCTACTAAACCTGCTTGCACTAAAGCACGAAAAACATATTCGATATTCTTTGATGTTGCAATATTAGCTATAGCAGCCAAATCATCAGTATTAAGCGCAAAACGAGGAGTTGCAAGCAATCTCATCAAAGCTTGAGTATTTGTGTGATCTGCAACAACAGAAAGAAGAGCTAAAACATCTCGAATTTCTGGTTTTTCAAGCAATGCAGAATACCCAACAGTAAGAGTGCGCAAACCTGCTTTTTGTAATGCTTCTTCATATAACGGAATATTATTTTTGCTACGGAAAAGAACTGCAACTCTAGCAGATGCAGAATTAGTATCGTCGTTTTCAGATAGCGCATTATGTTTTACATATTTTACAAAACGCACAACGGCTTCTACTTCTTGATATTGCGTAGGCATATTTAACACACTAAAAGTACCTTTTGGCGCATTATCTAAGTATTGCAAGTTTTTCACTTCTACTTCTGTAGCAAGTGAACTACTATGACGAAGCGGAGGCACTCGCAAAGGTTTCGTAATAGAATTTGCAGCTTTTAATATAAGCTGCGAATTGCGTCGCGTTCTTGTAAGAGAAAACTCACTTGACTGGTCGATATTTAGTGCTTGCTCAAGCTTTCTGAAAGCTCCGGAACTAGCTCCTCTAAACGAGTAAATAGCTTGGAAGGGATCACCTACTGCAGCAATATGCGTTTGTTGAGTAGTCAAAAAGTCTTGATTTTCACTAGTTTTCGCAACAACGCTAGCTTCTTCAACACCGCTAGTTTTTTTATGAAACAGCGTTGCAATCAGCATTGCTTGAGTGGTAGAAGTATCTTGATATTCGTCAAGCAAAACTTGGCTGTATTGGCGGCGATACTGCTCTGCAATAGAAGGAAAATGCGTCACCAAACGGTATGCAGCAATAGTAAAGTCGCTAAATTGCGCCATATTTGCGCGCTGCTTTGCTGCGTCAAAAGCCAAAACTAATTCAAGTAATGCATTGCGCTTCTTAGCAGCTTCAAGCAAGTTATTACAAGATTCATAACACTTATTTTTTAATGTAATATTCAGGTATTCTACGTATTCTTTTCCGTAATTTTCGCACTTTTCGAAATATTTTTCATCCGAATCGTTTTTTCCGCGACGCAATTTAATAGAGCTAGGCTTTTTTGCAATTATTTCAGTAGTTTCAGCACAATCAATTGCTTTTTGCAAATGTTCAATCCAAGCGTTATTCCACTTTTGAATTTCTAGAACAGCTTTAGACGTGCTATCTATAGACTCTCCCCTGCTATTTATGCCAATCATCGAGCATGAAATATCTGCTGCGAGCGCAAGCACGTCGTCAATAAGCGCATCAAAACTATACCAAGACAGTATTTCCGCATGATTAGTAACATAATCGTTTACTAGCGGTTTTATTAATTCGCGCGCACCTGCATCGCTTAAAGGTTGCGTATTTTGATCAAATCCAACGAGCAAACCATATTGGCGCACAATTGACTGGAAAAAAGCATCGTATGTCATTACTTCTGGCTTCAAAAAGCCACTTGAAGATGCAGAATTTCCGTTATTAATGAGCTTATTTATTTCGCTACTATGCTGACTTACAGCTTGAGCAACTCTTGCAAGCAGCTCAGAAGCTGCTTTATTAGTAAAAGTCAACCCCAAAATACTTTCAGGAGCAACTCCGCGCTCAATAAGGTCGATAACGCGACGAGTCATCGTATACGTTTTGCCACTTCCAGCTCCTGCAACAATAATCATGTTCTTATTTGTTGGCGCTTGAATTGCTGCAGCTTGTTCCACGCTATCGGTGTTCTTGCGAGTAAATTGCTTATTTGTTTTATCAATCATAACTACAGCACCTCATATACAGTATCTATGCAACCTGCGCATGCTGGGCATACTTGTTTTCCATTGCAATACTTCAAGTGTTCAGAAGTTGGGTGCGCAATAATCTTATGCGAACGAGCTGCCGCAGCAGCATAGCAAACGCGCGAAATCATAGTAAGAGACCATTTTGCGCTTTGATTTAATGATGTAAACGACTGCCAAGCGTTTTCGCTTACATTTTCTGGACAATTCTTCGCAATATCGTCAAGCTGCGGACAATCTAACAATCTTGCCATATTTTTGAATCCAACTCGTAACTCAAGCGGATTATTATTTAAAGTATTTTTTACGCAAAGCGGCGGCTGATACACGTTTTCAGCAACGTTATGATCTTGAGCAGGATAATCATTCTTAGCAACGTGAAATAGAACACTTCGTGAAATAATCGGCGCATTCGAAGCATCAATAAGCGGATTCTCATCAGAAAAAAGTAAAGCAAGCTGATAGCAAACTAGCTGCAAATCGTTAAAAACTCCGCTTGCTGTTAAAGGTTTTCCTGTTTTGTAGTCCAGTAAACGAATATGCTCAGAACCATCTGAATTGATGCGCTTTTCCATGCGATCAATTCGACCGTGAATATGTACTTGCATATCTTCACTTGCGCCATCCGGCCACCCTCCAACTAAAGCACCCATCAATTCGTAGCAGTCATGCGTAGTAACGGTTTGCAAATTTGCATTCTTAAAAGTATTGTTCAATACGCGAGTAATATCATTAAATCCAAAATGCGCGCTTGTTTGCAATTCGCAATACGCTTGTTGCAATCTGCCTATGCTGCTTTCTAAAGATTTTTCGCTTTTTGTAAGAGATTCTAATATGCCGTTTTCTGACTTTTTTGAGTTAAGCGCATATGTTGATTGATCGTAAGAAGTAACAAAATATTGCGCAATTGCATGTAACGCACGTTTAATATTCTTCTCACGCGCAAGAGCCGAATAATGCTCCTTACTATCTCGAATATCTGCAAGTTCAGGCGCAATACTTAAGTAATAGTTTTCCATAAGATTTGCGATTGCGTTACTGCGGCGCACAAGCGGAGAGTAAGGCGAATAGTCGGCTGAATTATTCGTCGCTTCAGCCGCATTATTCGTCGCTTCAGTTTCATCAACTTCAGTTTCCGGCATATCGTAATGCTGATTTTCGCTTGCCCACCTTGCAGTTTCGTGAATTAGCGTGCCAAAATACGTTGCCGCGCTGCCGGGTTGAGGGCCTAAAAGCTGACGATTGACCAATCCACACACAGGGCATGCCCACAAACTGTCTACAGCTGAAGGAGACAAGCTTATAACAGAGTTAGTTTTTTTAGCAGAGCTAGCTTTTTCATTATCTTTTCCAACAGAAGATTTCTCATCAACATAGTCATCGACATCGCTCATAAAATCCCACTCAAAAGGATCAGCGCAAAATACTCCATTTTCTTTAAGTAATTGCAACGTTTGAGCAGCGTCAATAATCGCATTTCTAGACTTACTATTCTCACTATCGGAACTACTTGCACTATCTGCACTACCTGCATTACCTGCATTACCTACACTATTTCCAAACTCTTCTTTCATAGAAGAAGCACGCAAAATTTGCGAACGAGCAGCACACACTAGTCCACGAACATCCATATCTAAACCGGCAAAAGGTGTAGTAAATTCCGTAAAAGGCGTGCGCGAATTTTCATTATTGTAGTATCTTTCAGGCAAATAATAATAAAGAAAGTCGCTTGGCACAGCACTATCGCTATATTGCGCGCTTATATACAAACGCTCTGTTGCGCGCGTAATAGCTAACAAAAAACTGCGCTGTTCCGAGGCAAAAACTGCAGATTTATCATTATTTGAAAGAAGTGACGCATTCACAGTCAATTTAGAAGCAGAAATCTTAGAATGCAAAATAATATTCGCTAAACTTTCTGCGCCAAACATAGTGCTACGAGAAGCAAGATTTGGCCACACACGTTGTTGCAAAGTAGGCATCCACACAAGATTCCAATGTTTTCCAACAGAACCAGCAGGAGTAGTAAGCGTTACAGCATCTGGAACAGGCGCTACTTTAGCAAGAGAATCAGCTTCAATTTCCATGCCACGAACTTGAGCTATAAAATCTGCAATACTTACAATATTTTCTTGTTTAAAAGTATCGTCAAACGTATTCATTGACGAGATATCAGAAGAAGCATATGAAGAAACATAATCAAAAAGACGCATTGCAGCATCCAAGCGATCGTTAGCTCGATAACCTTCCGAATTATGCTGTAAAGACATACGCTGCCAACGCTCAGCAACATGACAAATATTCCAAGCCTCACCAAGAGCGTATTGAGCACTACTCAAATCAGGATTATTGTGCATACGAGAAGCGAGAATTTGCACGTTTTTCCACAGTTTTACAAAAGATGCAACGTGCGGATTCCGAGGTGCCATATTCTGCAATATTTGCAACACTGTAGAATCATTAAAGTATGAATCTTCAGAAAGTGCATCCTTAGAAAGTTTTTCCTTAGAAAGCGCAGCACTATTTGAAGAATAATCAAAACGAACTAAAGAATCTTTACGAACATTAGAATCATCATCTATAAAACGTGCAACATCTGCTACACAAAGCAAATAGCATGCATCAAGAGACAATGGCATAAGATCATTTGAACTGCCATCAATACGACTATTATCAACCAAAATTTGAGATTCAAAGTACGCTTTGCTTTGCGCATTATGAAGCGAATTTTGCAACAAATCCCAGTTATGAACAAGATTTCGCAAAGGCGCATTAGATTCAAAGCTCTTGTTATTTTCACAATTTTTCTCAATTAAAACAGCCGAAAGAGAAGAAAGAGAACGCATAAGCGAATCTACAGAATATAACTTCGCAGGTATTTCAACGTCTAAATCACCGTAAAATCCAGAATCGCTCTTAGTAATCGAGGAAAGTGGACTATCCATAATATTCTGAACTCGCAAACGCACCCACGAAGCCAAATTTTGCAAACTTCTACCATGTTTTACTTGCTCAACAATTCCAGAAAAACCGTGCTGCGCAAATTGAGCAAGTTCAATAAGCGCAAATAAACCTTGCACAAACGGCTCATCTTTTAATGGGCGAGCTACTAACGAGTATCGCACAGGAACTCCAGAAGCGCGAAGCTGCTCGCCAAAAAGACGAACAGTGGAATTGTCGTGCGCAATTAACGCCATATCGCTCCACTTGCGCTTATTATTTACGTGAGATTGCTTCATTTGCCAAATAACAGCATCTAATTCCTCGCGCTGTGAACGATATAACGCTGTAAAAACAGTGTCATCTGAGTTTAGATGAGAATTTTGTGGGGTTTCTATAGGCTCAATCGGTAAGGACCCTACAAATTTTGGCATTTTCCAAGGGCGATTTGGGAGCGCAACATCTGTTTTATATTGCGAAGTAAGCGAAAGAGAAACGCGCGAAGCGAGTAATTCACGCATCGAAGGTGCTTGGGTATAATTTGCAAAAGTTGGATCTGCAGAATAATTTTTAGAAGAATCAGCAGAATCGTCGGAAGAATTTTCGCAAGAATCAGTAAAACCCGTATATTCTAAAGTTTGTTCAGCAGCATTCAACTCATCCAAAGCTGCAGAAATTGCATAATCCGGGTACGCTCCTCTAAACGATTGCACAGATTCATCCGGATTCGCAAGCAAAACTAAACGCGTGCCAATCTTCGACAAAGTCTCAATAAAACTCAAACCAGCCAAAGTAATATCTTGATAATCATCGACTACAAGAAGAGCCGGAATTTCAGAAGAGTTTACTAAACCATGCTCGCCTAATTCGCGCGCAGATTTTGCGCCCTCAACCAACAGTTGCGAAGCGTCAAGTCGGAAAGAAGATTTATAAGTGTCGGCAATTATTTTTCGATATTCAGCTCGCAAAGCAAACGCCAAACGCCATTGAGTTAATCTACGTTTAATAAGCACAGACGTTTGTAAAATATCACTATTATTGGCGTAAGATTGCTCGTCACTAAGAGCGCAAAGAACTGAATTTTCGCTTTCAAAATCGCTAATACCAAGCTCATCTAAACGAGCGAGCATATCGCGCAATTGATGCATAAAAGCGTTGTTAATATCGAAACTATCTGCCAAAAATTCTGGAGACGAAGAAGCTGCTTGAGCAGCCTGAGTTGTTGAAGGCGCGGAAGTGTTAGAAGTGGCGGAAGTATTAGAAACTGCGCAAGTTAATGGAATAACCCATTGAGACGTTTCAAAATAATCCTTAAAAAGCGCGCATATATTGCAATCACCATTATCTCCACGCATAACATGCTCAATGTGTGCGCGCAAAACTTTACGAAGCAAAGAATCCTGCTCAGCACCATTTAGCAGCTTAGGCGAAGGCTCATTCTTTAACTTACAGCAAGCAGAAATGATATTAAAAGCTAAAGAAGCCAAAGTGCCAACTGGACGAGACTGCTTACTCACACCAATTTGACGAATAATAATATTGTCAATTTTTGAAGCAAGAACACGATTTTGCACAGCCATCGCAGTAACATTATGCGACCAACGCTTATAGCCGGAAATTGCTGCGCGCACAGCAAACTGCGTTTTACCAGTATTCGGCGCACCATACACAAGCAACGCATTAGTCACATTGCCAGAAGAATTGCGTAACGTACCGTCAAATAATGCTTGTAATGCAGTATCCTCACTCATACGCTTAATTCTAGCAATTAGGCAATAGTGGCGCGCAACAATACTATTCTTTTAATATTGCACGAGCGCGAGCATCCTTAAGCGCAAGAAATACACTGCCGACACCAATAAAAATAAGAGTAAACACAATTAACAAATACGCAACACCAACGCCCAAAGTAGTGGCATTAAAAGTTTGCGGTGCAAAGCCGAACCAGCCGGCAGGAGCGCCATAATTGAGGAAATTATAAGGCGCGCGCATTGCATGAACACCCCAACGAACACCAGCAAACTCGCTAAGCATAGCAGCATAAGCAACATAAGCAAGAGGCGGAACAGTAGAAACATACAAATGTGCGCGAGTAGAGCGGAAACGATAATCAAAAAGCACAAAATCAGCGATTGCAAGAAGCGGCGCAACTGCGTGAACGCAAAGGCTGCTGCATCCGTTATTCATGTAAGCGCCGACAAAACCAAGCTTATTGGTAGGTGCTAAGAAACACAGGTACAAAGTGAATGTGACAGCAATTGAGATGGTCATCATGAATTTGAAAATGTACCAAGCGTTGGATTTTGAGTCGAACCATGCGCAAGATGCTGCGAAATCTTGCTGGGAGGCGGAAACTGGCTGCGCTGCTAAATCTACAGAATTACGAGCACGCATAAACGCAGCTGTATCAAGCAAAAGCGATCCAGCAAGAGCTACGCAAATCATAAGGTTAGAAAGATTCGTAAAATAAGTGAAGGTCATTAAGCCTTCCCACGAAGCAGCCATACCATAAACAGATGCGATGATTGCAATCGCGCGTATTGCTGTGCGTGTCGCGTATTCGCGCGCTGTGAGCGGAGTCTTTTGTTCTAGCATGGAATCGTTTGCCATGTTATCTCGCTTTCGTAACTTCTATAATCTACTTTTTATT
>NZ_LWSR01000048.1:0-16529 GCF_001660745.1 Gardnerella sp. 26-12 | reverse complement strand
GTGGTAGAGATTTGAGATTTTTCGCACTGAGCGAGGACGCATGCACGTTTATGAAGTTTTGCAGTTGCGCTCTGTGCAGACGCTGATTCCTGTTGATTAGTGAACACTAACATCCGTGCTACTGCATGTGCCACTCCAAGCACTCTTCCCACCACAACAAAAACAATTGTGAGTGAATTAACGTGTGAGTGATAGGAATTGCTTAGTCGAGCAATATAAAAGCGGAACGATAGTAATAATATTATTGACGAATACTATTTTTGCAGAAAAAGTAAGTAAAAAACTAAACTTAACTACACAACCGCTAAGTCCAAATAAGGTATAAGAGCGTAGCGCTGCGAGACAAGTAATTCCTATCACTCACCTTTGCATAAAATAAAACCGCAAATAAAGAAATCCCCCAAAACTCGCAAACGCTACCACCTACCCAATCTTCGTAAAAAGCGGCTTCACATTCGCCCAAATCCTTCGCGCAATACCCGGATGATTCATGGTATACAAGTGAATACCATCCACACCTTCAGCAATTAAATCGTTAATCTGCTGAGAAGCAAAAATACTGCCAGCATCGCGCAAGCAATCAGCATTACTCCCCCAACGATCCATCATTGCGGAAACTTGCGAAGTAATGCGAGACGCACACAAACTCGTCATGCGCTTAACTTGCGAAGCGTTCGCAACAGGCATCACTCCAGCCTCAATCGGCACATTAATGCCTGCCGCACGCGCCAAATCACGGAAGCGCAAAAAATCCTCGTTATCGTAAAAAAGTTGCGAAATTAAATGCGTAACACCCGCATCAACCTTGCGCTTCAAATTATCAATATCCGCTTGCAAACTTTCCGCTTCCGGATGCTTCTCCGGGTAGCAAGCACCCAAAATCGGCAAATCCGGGTGCTTTGAACGAATATAATAAACCAAGTCACTAGCGTGCTCAAAAACGCCTGCCGATTCCTGGCCCGCAATCACGTCGCCGCGCAAAGCCAAAACCCCGGAAACACCAGCATTATCAAACATTTCCAAAGCTTCATCAACAGCATCATAATCAAGGTATCGAGCAGTCAAATGAGCAACCGCGTCAATACCATATTCGGAGCGAATCGTATTCGCAATACGCGCAGTAGCAGTACGATCCTGCAGCTTTCCAGTGCCGTAAGTAACCGAAATAAAATCCGGGTCAAGGCCTTTCAACCCATCCAAAGTATCATAAATCGTACCGATAGGAGATGTGCGCTTAGGTGGGAAAACTTCCAGCGAAAACTTTGGTTTATATGGCATAACTCACCCCTTGCACTGAGAATTGCACTGCTGATTGCTTAGCTTGTTAGCTTGCAATTGCGCGCGAACCTCTTTAGCTGCAGAAACAAGATTCTCCAAGCTTGGCCAAGTTTCAGCGTCACCTCGAGTTTTAAGACCGCAATCCGGGTTAATCCACAGCTTCTCGGCAGGCATCTTGCGCAAAATCTCGTGAATACGCTCCACAAGCTCCGTCTTACCAGGCACGCGAGGAGAATGGATGTCGTAAACGCCAGGGCCAGCCTCAGTCTCAAAATGCGCGTCGTGAATAGCGTCAAGCACAACCAAGTCACCGCGAGAAGCCTCAAAAGAAATCACATCCGCATCCATAGCGTCAATGTCACGAATAATGTCATTAAACTCCGAATAGCACATATGCGTGTGAATTTGCGTAGTCGCAGCCACAGCAGAATGAACAAGGCGGAAAGCAGCAATAGCCCAATCCAAATACTTCTTATGCCAATCAGAACGACGAAGCGGCAACTTTTCACGCAAAGCAGCCTCATCAATCTGAATCACACGAATACCAGCTCGCTCCAAATCCAACACCTCATCGCGAATAGCAAGAGCCAACTGCTGAGTCTGCTCCTCGTGCGTAATATCCTCGCGAGGCCAAGACCAGTTAAGAATCGTCACAGGACCTGTAAGCATGCCCTTAACAATATGCTTCGTGCAGCTTTGAGCATAAGCGCTCCACGACACAGTAATTGCAGACTCGCGAGAAACATCCGACCACACGATTGGAGGCTTCACGCAGCGAGTGCCATAAGACTGCACCCAAGCGTTCTTCGTAAACTTAAAGCCGCGCAAATGCTGGCCAAAATATTCAACCATGTCGTTTCGCTCAAACTCGCCGTGAACAAGCACATCCAAGCCGATTTGCTCCTGATGCTCAATGCACTGAGCAATGCGATTGCGCATAAACTCGTCGTAAGCTTCGCGAGTAATTTCGCCCTTACGAAGATCAGCACGAGCGTTACGAATATCCTTAGTTTGTGGGAAGGATCCAATAGTTGTCGTTGGCAAATCCGGCAAGCCAAGAGCTTCTTTTTGCAAACGCTGACGCTCCACCCTCTTAGGCAATCGCACAAAATCAGAATCCTTAAGATTCGCAAGACGATTAGCAACAGCAACATCCGCTTTCACGCGTGAACCGTCAAACAAAGCCTGATTTTTAGCCAAAACGTTACTAGATTTGCGGCTTTCGTCGCCTTCTGTAGCAAGATTGGCAATATCGCGAATCTCCTGCAACTTTTCAACAGCAAAAGCAAAATGTTGCAAAACATCCGCACCCAAAGCATCCTCACCAACAGTGCTAAAAGGCACGTGAAGAAGCGAGCAAGCAGTAGAAACAGCCACGCGATCCGTAATATTCTCGCGCAAAGCGTCAACCAAACCAAGGCTTACAGCATAATCGTTGCGCCAAATATTGCGACCGTTCACAACGCCTGCAAAAAGCGTAGTTTTTTCGTTCACACCATAATGCTCAATGGCTGCAAGATTTTCTTCCTTGCCTTCCACCAAATCAACGCCAACGCCGTCAAAACCAAGATCATTCACAGTTTCGTAAGCGTCAGCAATATTGCCAAAATACGTGTTAAGAAGAAGCTTAACTTCCGCACTCCTGGCTTCAAGCAAAGGCTTATACAAAGCTTCAAAAAGCTCCAAATCGCCTTCCTCTTTGTCCAACGCCAAATAAGGCTCATCAAATTGCAACCAAGTTGCGTGAAGCTCGCCAAAACGCTTAACAATACTCGCATAAGCAAAAGCCAGAGCCGAAATCACAGACTCTGTTACTTCCAACTCCTGAGCTTCAGGAGTACGAGCCAACTTCAAAAAAGTGTAAGGACCAATCAACACAGGCTTCGTTTCCAAACCCTGCGCGCGAGCCTCCAAAAACTCGTCAAAAGGCTTAGTTCCAGCCAAATGCAAGCCTTCCGGATTCTCAACTTCCGGCACAATATAGTGGTAGTTCGTAGTAAACCACTTCTTCATTGGCAAAGCCGTCACATCTCCGCGCTCACCCTGATAGCCGCGCGCAATAGCAAAAAGCGTATCCTCAGCATGCTCAAAATTCAATTTACGATAACGCTCAGGCACAGCACCAAGCAAAATAGCAGTATCGAGCATTTGGTCATAGTAGCTAAAATCATTACTTGGAATTAAATCAATCCCAGCTTCAGCTTGCAAACGCCAATGCTTAGCTCGCAAAGACTGAGCAACTTCACGCACTTCATCCAAAGAAGCATCCTGCTTCCAGTAACGTTCAATAATCTTCTTCAACTCACGATTAGCGCCAATACGTGGAAAACCGGAAACCGAAGTAAAAACCGTAGACATACATCCTCCAAAAAATTTCTTTGACTCGCTTTAGCCTAGCAAAGAAATGCTTGAATGCGGTCATTCAAGAACTTGGGGTGTCGTTATAAGATTAATTTATATGCTTAATTGCGTGCGCGTTTCTTTTCCTTGGCGAAATGTGAGCAATGGAAATTACTTGTCTCGCAGCGCTACGCTCTTATACCTTATTTAGACTTAAAGGTTGCATAGTTAAGTTTAGTTTTTTACTTACTTTCTTTCAAAAATAGTTATTTATCAAAAAGATATTACTATCGCTCCGCTTTTATATTGCTCGACCAAGCAATTTCCATTGCTCACAACAAACCAATCAAAATAACATAAACTGTGCAATTAAGCTACGGGTGGGTGCGCAGCGGGGGGATTATTTTTTGGCGTGGTGTGGGCGGCAGCACTGATGCTAGTGTGCCTTGAACAACAGAAATCAGCGCATTCTTAGCTAGGCAAAGGATTTGGGCGTAAGGATTGCGAGAGCAGTAGCACCGCGCAATCCGCAAGTCGCGAATGGACGATCAGACACAAGCACCACAACCGACGCATTAGCAAGCCCCAAACGCATCGCCCCAAGCACATCCGGATCCGAATCAGGCGAAGAAAGCCACTGCGCAGCCATCGACATCGTCGGCTCATGCCCAACAATCATCGTCGTATGAACATCGCCTCGAATCGCTTGCAACTCGTCCATAACAGATTGCATGCCGCCATCATAAAGACTTTTGCGCGACTCAACCACAGGAGAGTCGCCAAAACGCTTCAACATGCGTTTCAAAGTTTGCTCAGTGCGATTCGCACTAGAACACACAATATAATTCGGCACAAGCTTCAAAGATTCCAAGCCTTTTGCCATAATTTTCGCCTGCTTCAAGCCCTTATCAGTAAGACCACGACCCCAGTCGTCGCCCATTTCAGGAGCTTCAGCCTTCGCATGACGCATCAGCAACAAAACGTACTTACTATGATGTGCTTTCTTCATAAGCTTTTTCATTGGTGATGCCATAATGCTCTCCTACTTAGCTTGATTATGCGCTGATTGTTGTGCAGACTGCGAATCTTGCAAATCTTGCGATTGCGAATCTTCCGGCAATTGCGCAAGCTGCACATCTAAATCACGTAAAACTTTACGCAATTTACGATCCGAAATATCGCGCAAAGACAAGTCTTCCAACTGTTCAGCGCGCTCTTCTGCTGTCATATCGTCAATATCGCTCACAGTATCTTTAGTACCGTGTTCACGCTTCTTCAAAGCACTAAAACCTTCAGCCATTGCGCGTGAAACAATCAAAAATCCAGTGTGACCAATCATCGCGTGATCCGGGCGCACAGCCAAACCTTGAGCTTTCCAAGTGCGCTCCAATGTTTCTTGAATTTCTGGCTCAGTCCACATGCCACTTTCTCGCAAAGCTTCAGCCATGCGAGACATTTGCGTAGTGGTCGTAACGTACGCAATAAGCACACCTCCAGGCACAATAACGCGATGTGCTTGTTCAAGGCGATTCCAAGGGTCAAGCATGTCTAGCATAATGCGATCCACGCTGTGCGCATCTAAGGTTTTTGCAACAGAATCAAAATCGCCAGTAAGCAAATTCCACCATTCTGGTCGCTTTCCGTAGTACAAAGTTGCGTTAGATTCAGCAATTCGTGCAAAATCCGGACGAAGCTCAATCGTAGTAAGCTTTCCGCACTCCCCAACTGCGTCCAAAAGGCTTAAGCTCATCGCGCCAGAGCCTGCCCCCGACTCCAAAACGCGCGTGCCAGAACGAATATCTCCTAAAGCGATTACTTGCGCAATATCTTTCGGATACATAATTTGCGCACCCCTAGGCATAGAAAGCACGTAGTCAACCATGCGCGGCCGCATAACTACATAATCCCAGCCACCAATAGCGCGCGCCGCCTTCCAAGGTTTGTTGGACGATTTAGAAGGATCAACAATAGTTTGTTGCGTTTCGCGCTTTGCGCTAACAGTAGTAATTACAACGCCTTCGCTTTGACCAATCACGTCGTCGTGACAAATAAGACCATGCTCAGTTTGCGTAACCCCGCCTGCAATAAGTTGTGCGGTAATTCGCTTACCTTTACGATCGGTGAACTGAATCTTCTCACCTACTCGTAACACTCCACTACGCGAATTAACTGACTGCACAAAACACCTCACTTATTTTTAGAGCACGATTTCTTAGCGCGACTTTTATTATTTCTACTATTATAAGCTCACCGTCGTAAGCGGCATAGCAGAATCGATTGCAAAATCAGGAGCAGAAGGACGAACCCCTGCTTCTACCAAATTCACGCCTAGCATTGCAACCATCGCACCGTTATCCGTGCAAAGCTTAAGCTCTGGCAAACGCACTTCAATTCCATGCTCCTTGCCGCAAGCCAACAAATGCTCACGAAGCTGCGAATTAGCGGAGAATCCGCCACCAATCATAAGCGTTTTAGAACCGTACTGCTCGCAGCCCATCATAGCTTTTCTAGAAAGCACTTCCGCCACAGAATTAGCCAAAGAAGCACACACGTCATCAACTGGAATTTCAAGACCCTGAGCTTCACGCGCTTCAACCCAACGAGCAACAGCAGTTTTTACACCCGAGAAGCTGAAATCGTACGGATGCTCTTTGCCGGAACGACCTTGCGTTAAACCTTGCGGAACTTTCAAAGTATCCGGATTTCCAAGCCTTCCATGCCTGTCAATATGAGGACCACCCGGGTATGGGAATCCAAGCAATCGCGCAACCTTATCAAAGCACTCGCCGGCAGCATCGTCCAAAGTTGTGCCAACAACGTCAATACTTTTAGCAATATCGTTCACGTGAAGAAGCGAAGTGTGACCGCCGGAAACAATTAAAGCAAGTACATCTTCCGGCACATCGCCGAATTGCAATTGCGTTACTGCAATATGCCCAATTACATGATTAATACCATAAATCGGCTTATTTGCAGCCCAAGCTAATGCTTTAGCTCCCGAAACTCCCACAGCTAAGCAGCCAGCAAGACCAGGACCTGCGCTTACTGCAATCGCGTCAATATCGCTTAAATCCATGTTTGCGTCTGCTAAAGCTTTAGAAACAACCGGCACAAAAGCTTCAGCGTGCGCACGAGAAGCAATTTCTGGAATCACACCGCCGTAGCGCGCATGCTCTTGCATTGAAGATGCCACCACATTTGACACCAGCGTGCGTCCGCGCACAATAGCTGCGGCAGTTTCGTCACAAGTTGATTCAATTCCCAATACGATTGCTTCGCTCATTTTATTCCTCGTTATTCCTCGTTATTCCTCAGTTCCGTTATTTTTTGCGGTTAGATCAGCGCACATTGTGTACGCATCCACACCTTCCGGCTGATAGTAACGTTTTCGCAAACCCATTTTCTTAAAACCAAAACGTTCATACAACGCGAGCGCAGGAACATTGTCAACTCGCACTTCTAGCAGCATGCGTTTAGCACCAATTTGTTTTGCAGTTTTAATCATTGTCAACAAAAGCTTAGAGGCTATGCTTTTTCGTTGATATTGTTTTGCAACGCCAATTGTCATTATTTGCGCGTCATCGCCGTCAAACCAGTAGCCAGCATACCCGCATAATGTATGCGTATTTTCGTCGATTTGAGCGTAATACGCGCGCATAGGAGCTTGTAATTCTTGCGAAATCATGCTCTCATTCCATGAGCCTTTGCCAAACAAGTCAGCTTCAATAGGCGCTATTTTTTGCGCTAACTCATCGCAAGTAAAATCGCACTTTGGAACTATATTGCAATTCTCGGCTACTGCTGGAAATTGAGAACGCGTTATATCAACAATCATAATTACTCAAATCGTTAAAACGCTTCTATTTCTCTTTTGCCTTATTCGCTTCACCAGAGCCAAGCACATGCTTAAGCGGATTTGGCACAGACACGTCCGGACGGCGCAAATACAGCGGTTCAACAGCTTTTACGTGCTCATCTTTATTTGCACATTCCAAAGAGCATTGCTCAAAAATTTGCAAGCCTTGCACACCCAAGTCAAGCGCGCAAACTTCTGCAATAACGCCAACATGCGCAATATTTCGCCAGTCTTCAACGTATTTTTTAGCACCGTGTCCGAGCACATCCACGCAATAATTTTCGTTAGTTTGTCTTGCTAAATACTCGTTTACGCGAGATACAACATTTTGCGGATAGTCAATATCCATATCTATTAGCGCATTTCCTTCGTCGTCGTACAAGGACATGTACACTTGACGACGGCGTGCATCATTTAGTGAAAGCACGTAGTGACGAATATTAGAGTCGCAAGAATCAGCATCATTCTGAAGATTTAGTAGAAAACCCTTCTCTATACTGCCATTTTTGCGAGCTTCTTCGAACGCGCCAGAACGCATCATCAAACTTTGAGGAAGAAGACTATCACACCCCAAAATTTCAGCATTATTTGCAAACGCAATCGCTTTTGCTGCAACTAATCCTGCGCGAAGTCCTGTAAAAGGAGCAGGACCTACTCCCACAACCACGCGTTTAATATCGGAAGGCTTAAACCCAGCGTCCTCCACAACTTTTGCAATATTTACTTGTAAACGCTCCACGTGAGTGCGAGAGTCGGTTTCAACAATCGGCTCATGGTCCACAATTCCAACAGTAGAGCCAAATGATGTGTCAATAATCAGCGTATTACTCATGTTCATTCCTCGAAGTCACGTACCAGACTAGCTTACTCGCTTAGCACAACTTGCGTTATTTACTGCGTTATTTACTTATGTATTACTCGCGTATTACTCTGCCTATTTCTTAATTACAATTTTGCAAGTCGATTAAGCCAATCCTTGCCAGCAGCTTTCAAAGTTACGATTCGCTCGCCATCGCTAGTAAAATCGTCTACTTGCGAAGAGTCAATAGGTCTTGCAATATGAACTTCTAAGCGCTCAGCAGCAAGCACTCCTGCCATTTGCTCACCCCACTCCATAAGCACAACAGTGCCGTCTCCTGGCTCTTCCAAAGCTTCGTCAAGTCCCAAAGATTCAAGCTCGTCAAGCAAACGCGAAACAGTATCTTGCCCCGGAGCAAAATCTTCGCCACCCAAACGGTAAGCGTCAACGTGAATTAGCGTCGCCGGCTTACCATCCGCAAAAGTGCCATGCAATTCGCGCGCAATCGTAAAAGTTGGAGACACAATCGGCTCACTAATTGAAAGCCCTGCGCCAAAACCTTGAGCGAACGTTGTTTTACCAGCTCCAAGAGGGCCAGAAAGCAGCAAAACGTCGCCTTCTTTAACTAGCTTTGCAACAGCTTTACCAAGCTCGCGCATATCAGTATCCGTAGGCACAGTACAAACTTTTTGCTGTTCTGACACCGTTTCTTCTTTCATACTTAACACAATCTTTCTAATTTGCAGTTCTTAATTTACGTTTCTTATTCACGATTCTTAATTTACGCTTTCTAATTTCCTCGAGACGCAATGAGCATAATACATTTTTCAAGCGCATAATTCGCGTCACTAGATCCGCCTTTGCACTGCTCATCCGCCCAAGCTAAAGATTGCAAACATTGAGAAACACCTGCACTATTCCATCCAGCAAGCTGACGCATTGCCATTTTCAGAGCCCACGGGTTTACTTTCGCTTCAGCACTAGAAATCGTGCCGTTGCGAATTGCCATTGCGAGCGCAATTACGCGTACTTTTGCAGCCAAAGCACCTATTAATGCTATGGCGTCAACTCCTTGAGCAATTGCAGTTCTTGCTGCAAGCACAGCAGAACCTGCATGACCTGCAACAGCTTTATCTGCAACAAAAAAGCCGGTAACTTGCGGATCTGCAACCAAGTATCGATCGACAATATCAAGCGTTATTGGATTATCGTCATAGTCGAAGCATAATTGCGAGCATAATGCTGCAAGCTCTCCCGTTTTACTTCCCAAAACTGACACAAGACGTTGTGCTGCTTGAGGCTCAACACTTCGATTGTGACGCTCAAATATGCTCATAACGAAGTTGAGCTTTGCATCGTCTTTTTTAAAATCCGGTACTGTAATTGTGTTTGCGCCAGCTTTCGTAAGGCGCGTAATAATAGACTTTCCTTTAAGCCCACCTTCGTGACGTGCAATAACCCAAGTTGCAGAAGAGTCTACAAAATTATTTTCACTATTTTGCGCTTGTTTGCAGAAATTTTCGATTGCGTCTACTAAAGACTCGTCTGCTTGTTGCAAATTATTTATTATTACAATCGTTCCGTCACCGAAAAGCGAAGGACCTACAGCTTCGTCAAATGCGTACTGATCCGCAGTTGACGCATCGAGTTCAATAATTTCAGCATCCGGAGCACTTTTTTGAACTTTTTCACGCACATTTCGAGCATTGAGCTCGTTTAAGTAAGCGTCACCTCCAACTACCAGCGTAACTGGCATAACGCGTTGCGCACGCTTATCATTTGCTGCCATAATGCTCCTTAAACCAACCAACTCTTAACCATCATAATATTGCATTCGAATATGCGTGCGTGTTTGCTACTCTTCGAAAATTTTCTCTGCTTCTCGTAACGTTCGCTTTGCCGAAGCAGACCACAGTTGACCAATTATGCTAGCTCTTTGAGCATAATACTTATTGCGAAAAGCGCGCAAAGCTAGCATAAACAAAGCCAATATCACAAATTCTGCACACAACATTGCCCACGCTCCTGCAGCACCTTTTATCCATGGAAACACGCCAAAAGATACTTCATCGCACCAACACGCGCACTTTTGCATAAAGCTTGTTCCAATTGATGAAGCTCTAGCGAAAATAAGCGATAATCCATCGTTAAAGCTCGCACAAACTAGTGAAATTAAGCCGCACACTGTTGCCCAATCCATAAGAGGCGCAACTATTAGATTAGCTGGCACAGACATAAATGACACTTCCGGTTGCATAAGAATTTGCACTGGCATAGTCCAAAATTGTGCAGAAAGCGTTATAGCTAGCGCAGAAGCAACACAAGATGGCATATATTTTGCAAGCGTTTTAGAAATCGGCACTCCCATAACAACAATTCCCAAAGTTGCTGCGGAAGAAAGAGCAAAAGCATAGTCCCAAGCGTATGAGGGATTTACCACAAGCACGCCTATAACAGTCCAACTTAAAGCACTAGCTGACTGGTATGGTCGTTTACAACACCATGCAACAGCGGATATTATTCCCATAATTAACGCTCGAAGCACAGATGCAGAAGGGTAAACTATTGCAGCCAAAGCAATTTGCAACGTAATTTGTATTAAAGATGTAGACCAATGAGGCAACAGTAATCGTGCGCAAAACTTGCGAATAATCATACTAAGTAGCAAAAAGTGTCCGCCTGAAACTGCCATAACATGCATGATTCCAGCATGTTGAAAATGTTGACGCGTCATATTCGCATAAGTTTCGTCGACCGGCTCAAGTGAACTTGCATCCTCTACTGGCACATATTCTTGCCCAAGCATGCCAACAGTTACTCCAGGAACCAACATTCTGCCTTGCATATCGAGCTTATTTGTTACGTCATAAAACGATTTCCACAAATTACTAACGGCTTTGTGCCAAAAGTCTGAGTCTTGTACAACATGCAAGTTTCGTTGAGTTTTTTCTACATGCAATTCAGGCTTACTACTATCAAATCTCGAAGCTTTCACGCTAACAGGAACGCTTAGGCTCGAACCATAGCTAAGTTGCTTGCATATTGGCGAATACGCATACAGTCGCGCTTGAACATAACTTTTTTGCGCATCAAACTTATGCACTTGAACATTCGCTTGGCAATCTCCTTTAAAACTTCTAGACGAGCGCACAGGAGCAACTACTGTAAATTCTGCAAAATGCGCGTGCTCGGCATTATTTCCTTGAAAATACAGTGCTTTAGTAGGATTATTGCCGCGTATTTCTCGCATAATAACGTCACCAGATATCACATATTGAGTTATGTACGAAAGCATGCACGCAGCTACAAAAACGTTTATTGCTACTAAAACTGTTCTGCGCCATATAAAAAACTTAAATTTTTTGCAAAATATAAAAATCGAAACTATAGTTGCATTGAATAAAACTATTGAAATGCAATAAATTATAGTAAAATTGCATAAGAATTTTCCAATTAAGCACCCAGCCCAGCACGCTGCAGCAACAGGAATCATACGAAAATCACGACTTCCAGAAACGTTTTCTACTTTTTCTACGTTTTCTCGCATAATTCACCTATTTGACGTCAACATTCCCACGGAATTTATTCAAGGTTTTAGGCCCAATTCCTTTAATTTGCATCAAATCTTCTAAACTGCGAAAATAACCAACTCTTTTACGCTGAGCAATAATGCGCGCAGCAGTTTTGGGTCCGATTCCTTTTAAGGTTTGTAGCTGATCAAGCGTTGCAGTGTTTATATTGATTCTGCCAGTGTTACTTTGATGAGAAGCAGTATTCTCGTTGCTTCTGTCGCTTTTGTTATTACTGTCACCTTTGTNAGCACGCTGCAGCAACAGGAATCATACGAAAATCACGACTTCCAGAAACGTTTTCTACTTTTTCTACGTTTTCTCGCATAATTCACCTATTTGACGTCAACATTCCCACGGAATTTATTCAAGGTTTTAGGCCCAATTCCTTTAATTTGCATCAAATCTTCTAAACTGCGAAAATAACCAACTCTTTTACGCTGAGCAATAATGCGCGCAGCAGTTTTGGGTCCGATTCCTTTTAAGGTTTGTAGCTGATCAAGCGTTGCAGTGTTTATATTGATTCTGCCAGTGTTACTTTGATGAGAAGCAGTATTCTCGTTGCTTCTGTCGCTTTTGTTATTACTGTCACCTTTGTCGCTTTTGTTATTACTGTCACCTTTGTTGCTTTTGTTGTTGCTTTTACTTCCGTTATTGCCTTTACTTACATCATCTCCGTCACTTACATCACTTCCGCTGTTTTCGTCGCTTTCATTACTTACGCTTTTTTCTTCATCATCATTTTTATTCTTATCTTTTACATTATTAAAAGAAGGCTTTTCGCGACTAGTATCGTCGTTTTCTATTGCAAACGCGCCTGCTTTTTCGTTCTGAACTCGTTGATATGTTAAGGATTGAGAAATGAGCATTGTCAGGCTTGCACAAAGAGCTGCAACTAGTATCAGCATTAAAGCAAGCGTATGTACAGGCTTCATGTGAAATCTAGGAGAAGTTTTGCTACTTATAATTTCTTCATCAAAAGAATTACAAGCTTTTTCGCAATAGTCGTCACTAAAATTTTTACCAAAATTACTGTTAGAAAATTCTTCTAAAGACGTTGCAATTCGTCTCCGAGGCAAATCAGACGCAGGCTTATTAAACCTAAAATTATACGCATAATTCTGCCCAAAATTCTGCCCAAAGTCTTCCATAAATCCCCCAACTCTTAAAGTTCTTAACTTAACTATTGGGCAACTTATAACACTTCGCAACAAAAATACGCGCCTGTGGTTAAAAGCAAAAAATTAGCAACACCGCTATCTTTTACAATCGTATTACTAACGCAGAAACCGCACTTCGCGAGTAACGTATAACCCCACTTATTCGTTACTAACGCAGAAACCTCGAAAAAAAATGCTGTGAAGCACGAAAAATCGCTCGCGCGGTTAACGCGCTCGCTACGAAACTCGCGTTGGAAGTCCACTGGACTTCCAACTTAAGCGAGTTTCCGCATTGAAATGCCTACGCGCGCTACGCTTTGAGCGCTCCGGCAAGTCAATGCGCAGCTTAATTAAGCCGACTTTAACCTTGACTCAGCTTTCGTCCGGCACAATAGACACAATCTTCGGAGCCTTCACAATCACCTTGCGCGGAGCCTTACCGCCCAAGCGATCAGCTACAGCTTCTAGCGCAAGCTTTTCAAGCTCAGAAGCGTCAATATTTGGATCAACTTCAAGCTTTGCACGAACCTTGCCCTTTATTTGCACAACGGCAGTAACAGTATCCTCACCAACGTAACGAGCATCTGCAACAGGCCAATCCGCGTGAGCAATAGACTTATCATGCCCAAGCTTGCTCCACATTTCTTCGCAAATATGCGGCGCAATTGGAGCCAACATAAGAACCAGCGGCTCAACAGCTGCTCTCGGCACGTGAGGAAGCGAAGTCAAGTGGTTGTTAAGCACAATCAGCTTAGCAATTGCAGTATTTGGACGCATTGCTTCCATTTCCACAGTCACTTCTGCAATTGTGTTGTTAAGAATCTTCAACGTCTTCTCATCCAAAGCGTCGTCAGTTACCACGCAAGCTCCGGTTTCTTCGTTCACAACGTTACGCCACAAGCGCTGCAAGAATCGCATGCCACCAACAACGTTACGCGTGTTCCACGGACGAGACTCAGAAAGCGGACCCATGCTCATTTCGTACAAGCGGAACGTATCTGCACCGTAGTTTTCGTACATGTAGTCTGGGGTCACAATATTCTTTAAGCTCTTGCCCATTTTGCCGAACTCGCGGTTCACGCTCTCGCCATGCCACGTAAAGGTTGACTCACCAGCGCCGTTTGAAGCGCCTTCTTCAACCTCGTCAGCAGGAACGTACTGTCCGCGCTCATCCGTATAAGCGTAAGCCTGAATCATGCCCTGGTTAAACAAGCGGTGGAATGGCTCAGCAGAATCCACGTAACCTAAATCGTAAAGCGCCTTATGCCAGAACCTTGAGTAAAGCAAGTGCAAAACTGCGTGCTCTACACCACCAACATAAAGGTCAACACCGCCAGAAACATGCTCTTTGCCTGGACGGTTCGTACCCATCCAGTAGTCGTATTCATCACTGTCAACCATGTGCTCAGCGTCGTTTGGATCCAAGTAGCGCATGTAATACCAGCAAGAACCAGCCCAGTTTGGCATAGTGTTGGTGTCGCGATAGTAGGTTTTTACGCCGTCGCCAAGGTCGAGCTGAACTTTTACCCAATCTTCGTTTCGACTCAAAGGTGCTTCAGGCTCCGAATTTGCGTCGTTTGGAGCGTAAGTTTTTGGCTGATAATCAGGAACGTCCGGCAATGCAATTGGAAGCTCACTATCTGGCACTAAGTGAGCAACACCGTCCTCATCGTAAACGATTGGGAATGGTTCACCCCAGTAGCGCTGACGAGAGAACAGCCAGTCGCGAAGTCGGTAAGAAACTCTACCTTTTCCTACGCCTGCAGCTTCAAGCCAAGTCGTCACCTTTTTAATAGCTTCGTCCACGCGCAAACCGTTAATAGACAAAGCATCGCCAAGCTTATGAGTATGTTCTACTGCTGAATTAATAACAATTCCGTCGTGAGAAACAAACGGAGCTTTACCCTCGTAATCCTCCAACTTTTCTTCGGAATCAGGCAAAGGCTCAACAGTGTAAATTACTGGCAAACCGAATGCTTTTGCGAAATCATAATCGCGCTGGTCGCCGCCAGGAACTGCCATAATTGCACCTGTGCCGTAGCCCATAAGCACGTAGTCAGCAGCAAACAGTGGAAGCTTTGCTCCAGTTACAGGATTAATTGCATAAAGACCCGTAAACAAGCCGGTTTTTGCTCCTGCGTCTTCCGTGCGATCTTTAGCAGTCTTCGCGCGAGCTTGAGCTTGATATTCTGCCAAGCCTTCTTTAAGACTTGCGTAACCGCCCTTCCAGCCTTCTGGAACGTCTGCACCCCAAGCTTCTGGAACATGCTCAAGAATTGGGTGATTCACAGAAACAACAGCAAAAGTTGTGCCAAAAAGCGTGTCTGGACGAGTAGTGTACACTTCCAAATCGCGCGTTTCGCCATCCGCACATGGCACTTCAAAGTGCACAGATGCACCGTGAGATTCACCAATCCAGTTTCGCTGCATAAGCTTAACTTTTTCTGGCCAATCAATAGTGTTCAAATCTTCAACCAAGCGGTGTCCGTAAGCGGTAATTCGCATGGACCATTGGCGAAGGTTGCGCTGAAATACTGGGAAGTTTCCACGCTCAGATTTTCCTTCTGCAGTAACTTCCTCGTTTGCAAGCACAGTTCCCAATCCTGGGCACCAATTTACAGGAGACTTAGAAATGTAGGCAATACGGAAGTCGTTTAATACATCCGCCTGCTCTACCTTGTTAAGCTCTTCCCACTTTTTGCCTGCAAATCCTGGGATTTCGCGCTTTCCGCTCTTAAACTCATCAACAAGCTCAGCAATTGGTCGAGCAGAACCCTTTCCGCCGTCTTTGCGCACAAAATCAGTGTCATACCAAGCATCATAAAGCTTCGAGAAAATCCATTGCGTCCAACGCACATAATTTGTGTCAATCGTTGCAAAAGACCTACGATCGTCAAAGCTCAAGCCCATGCGATGCAACTGTCTGCGCATATTAGCAATATTTGTCTCAGTGGTGATGCGCGGATGCTGACCAGTTTGAACAGCGTACTGTTCCGCCGGCAAACCAAAAGCGTCGTAACCCATTGCATGAAGAACATTCTCACCCTTCATGCGATGGTAGCGGCTTACAACATCCGTTGCCAAATATCCAAGAGGATGTCCAACGTGTAAGCCTTTGCCGGAAGGATACGGGAACATGTCCATTGCAAAGAAAGAAGGACGACCGTCAGCAAGCTTGCCTTCACCATCCTTCAAATCGCCTTTAACATTAGCAGCCCAGAACGTGCCTTGTTCATCCCAGGTTTTTTGCCAGCGCTGCTCAATATCTTGTGCGAGCTGCGCGTTGTAACGAAAAGCTGGCTCAGCAATAGTAGCTTTGTTGTCAGCTGTTGCATACTGTTGATCGTTGTCGTTCATACCCTAGGACTATAGCGTCTAATATCGTCATTACGCAACACTTTTTACAAGTTTTGTTGATATTTTATTAAGAAAATATGTGGTTTTAACGTAAGTTTTCCTAATATGCGCACAAGATTAAGATTTTATGATTATTTCGCAAAATAAATCATTACAATAGTAAATAAACT
>NZ_LWSR01000047.1:4436-16568 GCF_001660745.1 Gardnerella sp. 26-12 | reverse complement strand
CGTTTATATAAAAATTGTTATTCAATAATCCACGCAAGTGACATCAACACTGCAAGAAAGAACACATTGACAATAGTATACGTGAGCAAATAACGCCCACGGTAATGCGAATACTGGTGCGTAATTCCCTTATAAGAAATAAGCGAAGCCATAGAAGCAATCAAAGTACCCATTCCACCAAGATTCGTGCCAATAATAAGAAGCTTCCACTGATCACAGAATCCAGAAAGCAGAATTGTCGTTGGTACATTACTAATAAATTGGCTTGAAGCAATAGAAACTTCCATCGGATGCGCACCAACCCACATTTGCGCAAGATCGCTAAATCCAGAAACTCGGCGCATATTGCCAATAAAAACAAAGAACATAATAAACGTGAGTGGCAAAGCCCAATCTAAAACACGGAATACGTGGCGGTCGCAAACAAGAAAAGCTGCAACCATAATAAGCACCATAATCCAGTCAGGAATCCATCCACTAACACCACACAAGCAAACGACAAACAGCAAACTATAAACAGCAACACGCCAGCGAGTAAAATTCATGCCGTAACCCATAACACGAATTTCATCAGGCTGCGGATGACCATGCGAAGGAGCCAACACGCTTTGTTCAATATCGTCACCATGCAAACCTGCAAACTGGTCAACTGTGCGCGACTTAAAGAATACGAATGCAAATACGATCATCAACAGTGCTGCTGTAATCGTATAAGGAGCCATAATCTTCAAAAAATCTTGCGTAGACATATGAGTCAACGCCTTTAAATACAGATTGTGAGCATTGCCAATAGGAGTGAGCATACTTCCAACATTGGCACCAATGGTCATAAGCGTAATTACAAGAATTGACTGCTTTTCAGCATTCGCCATTACGAGCACAGATAGTGCAAAAGGCACAAAAGTAACCAAAGCAACGTCGTTCGTAATCCACATTGCTGAAAAGAATGTTAACGACATAAGCACGAGCACCAAGCCGCGCTCAGTGCGCACATGCCTTAGCAAACGCGCACCAATAGATCGAAACACACCAATGCGCTGGAATCCGCACACAACCATCATAAGACACACTAATTGCGAAATAGTGTTGACATGAATATAACTCAAATATTGCGGATCTGGAGGTACAAAAAAACAAGAAATAACCGCTAAAATTGCGGCAACAATAAGAATGGTTTCACACTTGACCAGATTCAACAGCCAGCGCTTCATCATTCCTCCGTAACGCAATAGACACAATGGTTCTATTGTACTAGAAACCCAGTCCTACAATCAGGTTAAATTCCCGACAAAATCGTTGCAATAACAATAAATTAGCAACTATTAATAGCGTGATTTAGCCTAAAGTAGCTAACACAAAATTCCGCCCTTTTTTATGACACGCGCATCGCAAAAATTGCGTTTAAAGACAAGATTGCGTATATCATATTAAAACAAAGAATTTGTTGTCTACACAAGAAGCGAATTATGGCAGAAATAAACAAAACAGAAGATCAGAAGCTTGAACAAAAACTTGCTCGTCAAAAGCATCTTCGTGAAAACCACAAGCGCAATACTGCAGATTTAGTTGTTGAATGCTTGGTAAACGAAGGCGTTGAAGCAGTATTCGGTATTCCAGGTGAGGAAAATATTCCGCTTCTTGAAGCAATTGAGCGCGATGGACGCATTCGTTTTGTGCTTACTCGCCACGAGCAGGGTGCCGGTTTTATGGCAGCAACATACGCTCATATTACTGGAAAACCGGGCGTATGCTTGGCAACTCTAGGTCCTGGCGCATTGAATTTAACGCTTCCTGTAGCTCAAGCAAACGCAAGCACTACACCGCTTGTAGCGATTTGCGCACAAGGTAATGTTTCTAGGCTTTATAAGGAATCTCACCAAATTATTGATTTGGTTGCGCTCTTCCAACCGATTACGCAATGGTCTTCTATGATGCTTGCTCCAGAATCTGCGCCGGAAATGGTCAGAAAAGCTTTCTCTATTGCCGGTCGCAACCGTCCGGGAGCCACGTGCCTTGTTATTCCGGAAGATATTAGCGAAATGCCAGCACCTGACGACGCAAAACCTCTTCCACTTCCTCATCCTCTGCATATTATGCCAGCGCCCGACACTATTGAAGAAGCTGCTCAAATTATTAGTAAAGCAAAGCAGCCTATTATTTTAGCTGGAAATGGTGTTGCGCGATCTCACGCAGAAAATCAGCTTCTTGCGTTTGCCGAGCAGCTTAACGTGCCGGTCGCAACTACTTTTGAAGGAAAAGGCGTTTTCCCAGATAATCATCCGAATGCGCTTGGAGTCGTTGGATTTATGCATCGCGACTACGAAAACTTCGCTTTTGACACGGCTGATTTGATTATTGCCGTAGGTTTTTCAATTCAACAATTTGATCCTAAGAAAATCAACCCGAATATTGATAAAACTATTATTCACATCAATACTTTTGTGGAAGATACCGACGCGCACTACCCTACTGCGCTGAACATTATGGCGAATATTGGCCAAACGCTTAAAACTCTTACTTCGGTATTAAAGGATCGCAAAATTACTTTCGACGTAAGTCACCCTCGTATTCGACAACTTCTTACGGAAGAATTACATTCTTGCGAAAACGACGAAAGTATGCCAATGAAACCTCAGCGCGTAGTTTACGATATTCGCCGCGCTGTTCCTGAAGGAACGAAGGTGCTTGTAGATACGGGCGCTTTGAAAATGTGGATGGCTCGCTTGTACCCAACTATGCACCCGAATACTTGCATAATCGACAACAGCCTTTCTACTATGGCTTGGACACTTCCGGGCGCTGTTGGAGCTTCGTTTATTCGAGATAATTCCGGCAAAATGAACGCGAAACCGGTTTTGGCTGTGATGGGCGACGGAAGCTTTATGATGAACGTGCAGGAAATTGAAACTGCAGTGCGCGTTGGCAGCCGAATGGTAGTTCTTGTTTGGGAAGATAACGCTTATGGCTTAATTAAGTGGAAGATGGAGCTTCATGCAGGCGAGCACGAATACGTTGATTTCCATAATCCGGATGTGCCAAAACTGGCTGAAAGCTTTGGCGCGCGCGGTCATGCTGTTAAAAAGCCGGAGGATTTGTACAACATGTTGCGTGAAGCGCTGGATCAGGAAAACGGTGTCGATGTGATTTCTTGCCCAGTCGATTACAGCGAGAATATGAAGCTTATTGAAAAGCTCGGCGATATTGACTTTAGTAACTGAGTTTCAATAAATTTTTGCAGACAAAAGGCTACGTAATCACACTAGATTACGTGGTCTTTTGTTTGTTAGTACAGTTTTGTACAAAAGATTGCATGAAAGGCTACATGATTTGCGATTGTAAGTTTTTGCGAGCAGCTTCCATTGAAGTAATTTTTCCTAGAAGCTCAAGCTTTTCCTGACCATCCTTGAGTTTCGCCATACGCACTCTAGCAGCACCGATTCTACGCATATAACCGATATCAAGAAGGCGAATAAGCAGCTCGTTTGCATACTTACTTTCTGCACTCGTAGCTTTCCGCAAAAAATCTGAAGGAGATCCGTTCGAAACTTGCTGATTTTGTCGATTGCCGGTATCTTCCAATGTATCTGCAGGAGAAGGAAGCGGCAACGGCATTACAGAAAGTTCTGTAATAACGGATTCAAGCAAAGGACCTGCAGCTTTTGTCATCATGTGCAGCCACAATCCTTGCGAAACATTGCCAACCGGCAATCCACCTGCAGCTACAAATGCCTGAAACAGCGTACGAAATACTGGTGTAATAAAATTATTCAAAGTCAATTGCGCAAACAATTTCTCATCAAAAGCAAGCGGAACTTGCAAAAGTAACGCCATAAATTGTTGTTCGCACATAAATACAGCATCATCCACACGATAATAATGCTGATTTTTAGCAGAACTTTTAATAATTTCCATGCGCGAAGCTTTAAAACCTGCATTACGATCGTCATGAATTTGCTGACCAAAAGGCGGAATAACGTTATGCTTTTGCGCATAAGCATCGTCGTCACGCACTTTCAAACGTCTACGCGCAGACTCAACTTCATTGCGCATAACAGCTAAATCAACGCCAATTGAGCGCACGGCTTTGCGCATATACAAGTCAAGCAGCGAACGGTCTCGAATTTGCGCAATAAGAGGAGCGACAGCCTTTATAGCGCCCATTTGACCAGTAGTGTACGAAGTCTCAAAACGATTAATTACTGTGTCAATAACGAAATCGTATAGCGGACTTGCATGTGCAACAAGCGAACGCACAGCCTCATCACCGCGCTGAATACGCAAATCGCAAGGATCGAGATTATTGTCTGCTACAGCAACAAAAGTTTGCGTCAAAAACGCAGAATCCAAACCAAAAGCGTGTAGCGCAGCCTTTTGACCTGCAGCATCACCGTCGAAAGTAAAAACGATGCGCGAACTTACAGACTGTCCATCTACCTTCAGCGGACCAACAAGCTGAATTGCACCCAAAGAATCGTCTGCAATAAGGCGGCGCACAATTTTTGCATGCTCAACGCCAAACGCAGTTCCGCAAGTTGCAACTGCAGTATCAATACCAGCTAAATGGCATGCCATAACGTCCGTGTAGCCTTCGACAATTACAACTTGACGCTTTTTTACAATATTTGCTTTAGCTAAGTCAATTCCGTACAAAACTTGCGTTTTTCGATACAGTGCAGTATCGGGAGTGTTAATATATTTTGCGCTAATGGAGTCGTCGTCATAAAGCTTTCTTGCACCAAAGCCAAGAGTTCGACCAGTCGAGTCGCGAATAGGCCAAGTTAAGCGACCGCGGAAATAGTCATATATTCCGCGCTGACCGAGTCTAGCGAGACCAGCATCAAGAAGTTCTTGACGCGTAAAACCTTTATTTGCCAAATATCTAACTAAATTATCCCAGCCTTTAGGCGCGTAACCACAAGAAAAACGCGCACTTTGTTGCGGAGTAAAGTTTCGCCCTGCAAGTAATTCGCGCGCAGGAGCTGCCTCTTTAGTGCCGAGATTTGAAACGAAAAACTTTTGCGCTTCTTCATTTGCTTCTAAAAGCCTGGCTCGCTTAGAACCGCGCGCTTGAGAATCATTATTTTGCTCCTGCTTATAATGCATCTCAATGTGATAACGATCTGCTAAAAACTCGACCGCTTCACGAAAATCAATATTCTCTTTTTGCTCAACGTACTTAAATACATCGCCGCCAGCGCCGCAACCGAAACAGTGCCATACTCCCAAGCTTGGTCGCACACTAAAACTTGGCGTTTTTTCATCGTGGAATGGGCAAAGACCTACAAAAGTGCCAGTTCCGGAAGGCTTAAGCGTCACTGTTGCAGACACAATGTCATACAAATCTGCCGCAGCGCGCACGCGCTCAATGTCTTCTTTCACAATCATTCCAACCATGCTATCTAGCTTATCGCAAATCTGCGGCGAGTGGTAAATTTCTTCGCCAGTGCTGGAAACTCCTAGTGGATTCGTTAGCACAAAGCCGCGTGAAGAGTTGTAGCAGAACCGTCTGTAAGACTTGCTACTTGGTCGATTGCAACACGAAGACGCTCATCATCGTTAGTGCACTCGTTCCAATCTCCCACGAATACTTCCTCCATTGCATCGTGCGAGCGCGGCGACTTGCTCATAAATACTTCTACTAAATCTGTCAAAATTTTCTGTTCGCGCTTATAAACTTCACGCTCTCGAGGGGCGATTATAAAGTGCACAGCTAAGCTTTTCAGCATCACAATTTCGTAGGAAGTATTTTCCGGAATCACAAGGTTTGCTCGGTAGCGAACAAGCGGACCGTTGCCATAACGCTCACGCGTAGCGTGCTCAACAGAGCTTGCAAAACGACCAATAAGAGCACTAGTAATATTTTTCAACTGCGCTAGCGCTCGACGAGAACCGTCGAAAGAATTAGGAAACATGTGAAGCGAGCGCAAACGTTTCAAAGCATCCAAAAGTTTATCTACATCCCAACGCTCACCATACCATGCGTGGGTTTCTTCAATAACTTCATCTACAACTTTTGAATCTGCAACTAAAGCCGGATTAAAAGCGCCGGTTACAATCGCATCCTCAATATCATGCACACTGTAAGCAATGTCGTCTGAAAGATCCATTATTTGACATTCCATTGGTTTTGCTTCGCATGGAGCACCAATTTTCAGCCATTCAAACACATCTCGATCATCCGGATATACACAGAATTTCAAATCACGCTCGCCTTTATCGTGCGCTTTTGCTTCTTCTAATCCCCACGGATACTTCACTGCAGCATCTAATGCTGCGCGCGTAAGATTTACTCCTGCACTACTGCCGTTTTCACGAAAAACTTTCGGTTCCAAGCGCGTAAGTAAGCGAAGAGTTTGTGCGTTTCCTTCAAATCCACCAATATTTTTCGCTAATTCTGCGAGTGCGCGTTCCCCGTTATGACCAAATGGTGGGTGCCCTAAGTCATGCGATAAGCAAGCGCAATCAACAACATCTGGATCGCATCCAAGCATTGCTGCAATTTGCCTACCAATTTGCGCAACTTCCAAAGTATGCGTCAATCGAGTGCGAGCAAAATCATCCGAACCTGCAACTAAAACCTGGCTTTTTGCACCCAATCGACGAAGCGCAGACGAGTGTATGATTCGCGCACGATCTCGTTCAAAAGGCGTTCTCACACGAGTGTGATGAGGCTCACTCGCCCAGCGCTCAGTATCATGCAAATTGTATTCGCCAACGATCTCATTATCCGATGCAATTACTTCGTTGCACATACAGCACCTCTTTTATTTGCAATTAAGGCTATTATTAACCTTCTAAAACAAGCAGTAACAAGTTATATAAGACTTTTTGCGTCCAGTTTTGCAATATCGCTAGAAGATAGCACTTCGTAAGCGTTGCGGTAAAGCCTCGGCACGCGAGCGCCAATTCCAGTCATAATTTCGTAGCTGATTGTTCCTGCAGCTTCTGCCCAATCGTCTGCAGTAGGCTCGGCAAATTCCAAGCCTCTTCCAGGACCAAAAAGCGTTACAGTATTGCCTTCCAGAACACCTAACTCTGAAGCATCGCCTTTTAAATCAACTATGAACTGATCCATGCAAACTCGCCCAGAAACGTTCACAATTCGAGCACCATTCTTTGTTTCTACTCTAACCGGACCGCCTGGCTTATTAACATGACGCGCACCTTGCATATCGAATCCGGAAGCAGATCGCAAAATGCCGTCAGCGTAACCAAGAGGCACAATAGCAGTACTCGTATTATTTGGAGTTAAATACGTGCGTCCGTAGGAAATTCCATGCCCTTCTTCTACAGTTTTTACAGTTCCAAGTTGCGCTTGAAGCGTCATAGCAGGCTGCAATCCGTAGGTTTGGGAATTTCCCATTGCAGGATCCGGCTCGTAGCCGTACAAACCAATTCCTGGACGAACAAGTTCAAAACGAATTTCAGGACGGTTAAGCGTTGCAGCAGTATTCGCTAAATGGCGGATTTTAGGAGCAACCGATGCTTCTTTCATGCGTTTCGTAAACTCGTGGAATTGTTGGATTTGACGGTCGGTTGCATCTACAAATTCTGGAACGTCAGGAGAATCTGCTACAGCTAAGTGACTCCATTGGCCAATAACCTCGATTACGCCTTCACTAGAGTATTGTTGCAATTTTTCTAGAGCGGCACAAAAACCTTCTGGCGTAAAACCGTTTCGTCCAAAACCAGTATCGACTTTTACGTGCACGCGAGCAGGTTTACCTAACTTTCGTGCAGCAAAAGCCACAGCATCAAGCGAGTCAATAGAGCCTACAGAAATATCGATATCTGCTGTAATCAAATCTGCAAATCTCGTAGTTGGAGCGCTAGTAAGCCAAGTGAGAATATGACAACGGCTAGAATCAATACCAACTGCACGCAAACGTAACGCCTCGTACGGTTGAGCTGTGCCAAGCCAAGTAGCGCCTCCAGCTAAAGCCGCGAGCGCACTAGGAATAAGCCCGTGGCCGTATCCGCCTGCTTTTACGACTCCCATAACTTCCGGCGCATTCTGACCAGGCTGCAAATCTTGCGAAACGCGCGCAACCAAAGTGCGCATATTGTCTCGAAGCGCCTTCAAATCAACAATTACCTGCCCAGGGTATACGCTTAACGCGCGAGCATAGTTTGCTTCTAACATTGCCGCATTACTTGCACTATTACTTGCCGCATTACTTAAATCTGTACTCATAACTCACCTAACCGATTTAGTATGCTTTTAATGCTACATGCTCTTTTGCATACTCTCTATAAGCTTTTTAAGAACACATGCGCATTCATATGACATGATTAAGCGTTTGCAACCATTGGTATGCAATACGTACTGCACTGTGTGCACGATCTGGAATAACGACCAACCCACAACGACTAAAACCCGCACGCGTAATTACTTTTTGCATAATCACGTTATCTGGATGCGTGTCAATGCGCACATTATTATAGTTTTCTTGCACCCAATGCAAGCACGCTGTTGCCATTTTGGGTTTTATTCCTGAAGATGCTAAGCGGTGAATTGTTACATAAGGAGAAATATCATCAAGCCACGCACCGTCAATACTGGCATACACTTCATCAACACCTTCGCATAATGCGAATTGCGCTAGAATACGCTCGTTATGCGATTCTGGATCCTCGTCAACAATCAAATAGAAACGTTTTAAACGAATATCCTCAATAACACTTGAAACAAGTGGAAAACTATTCCCCCACTGATGAGGATTGCCTGTAACACGCATAAATTTGCGAGCATTTTCATAAATATGCTCAATATTTTGCAAGTCACCAAGAGTTGCTTTTCTTAATGTTATATCTTCCATGCCAACCTCTAAAAGAAACCAAATAAAACTACGCAAAATTACGCAAAACTAGCTAATTATTACTTACACAAGTTTGCGCTCAAAAGGATTCGAGCTAATTCCCTTCGCTAGAATATCTTTACACCATTGACTAGCACCAAATAAACTGTGGTCTCTATAGTTGCCGCAAGATTCAATAGTTGTTGCAGGAACATCATCCCAGGTGGCATTAAACGCAATAAACTCAAGAGATTCCTTTAAAGCAAGTGCCACATCTTCTGTGCTGTGTTCGCCCCAAGTTAGCAGATGAAAACCAGTTCTGCAACCAAAAGGCGAGCAATCAATATAGCCATCAATACGCTCGCGAAGTAACACTGCAATCATATGCTCAATTGTATGCAAAGCTGCAGTAGGAATCGCTTCCTCATTAGGCTGCGTTAAACGAATATCATAGTTGGAAATAACATCCCCATTAGGACCTTTTTGCGTATTGATATAGCGCACATAAGGTGCTTTTACTTTAGTATGATCTAGTTCAAAACTTTCTGGTCTAGGTCTAGACGCATCCTGCTTATTCATAAGTATTCCCTTCACTTAACTACACAATAAACAACGTACTCTTTAACGTACTGAGTACTTCTATAGTAGACGGTAGTCGCCTAATTAGTTGAAAGATTTATTAGTTGAAAGATTTATTTACATGATTGCTGCGTTTACAAGAGCACGAGTGTAGTCATTTTGTGGATTATTGAGCACATCATTTACACTGCCACATTCCACAACTTTTCCTTCATTAAGAACAATAACTCGCGTTGCTAAATGACGGATCATACCCAAATCATGACTTACAAATATGCATGACATGTTTTTGCGCTCAGAGCGAATGGATGCAAAAGCGTCTAAAATGCGAGTTCTTTCAGCAACGTCAATTGCACTCATAGGCTCATCAGCAAGCAAAACTCGAGGATTATTGATTAATGCGCGAGCAATACAAACACATTGCGCTTGACCGCCAGAAAGCTCGTGAGGGTGACGTTCCAAAAAATCTTCAGGTTTTAAGCCTACTAATTTCAGCATTTCACAAACACGCTGTTCAATAGTTGCATCGTCTATTTTAAGCGATTTTCGCCATATTCTAAGAGGCTCAGCAACACTTTTTTGAACTGTCCAGTGTGGATCCAATGCAGCAAACGGATGCTGAAATACAAGCGACGATTCGCGTCTCATAAGCGTACAAGCATTTTTATTTACTTCTAATAAATTTGCATTATTTACGATTTCACCGCAATAAGTAACGTTACCTTCGCAAAGAGTTTCAAGCCCCAACATAGCGCGTATAAGAGTTGTTTTGCCGGAACCAGATCCGCCAATAATCGCCAAAGATTCGCCAATATTAAGATTTAAATCTACACCGCTTAACACTTCAGCACGAGTTTTTGCTCGACCTAAAGTAACGTGAATATTTTTTGCATTTATAAGCGAATTTTCTTCACTGTTGCCAATATGGGAATTAAATTTCTTAAAATCAGCGTTTTCAGAATCAACGTTTGCAGAACCAGTATTTGCAGAACCCACTTTTGCAGAATCTAAATTTTTAGAACCCAAATTTTGCGCTCTAAAAGTCAACTTTTTAGCAGCACTCACTAATTGTTTAGTAGAAGAAATACGCGGATTATCAAGCAAATTCTTAACATTTTCACTATCGACCACACGCCCAGAATCGAGCACATAGCAACGATTAGCAGCATGCGAAAGCACAGAAAAATCGTGCGTTACAAAAAGCATTGAAGCGCCCATATCATCTACAAGTGAAGCAAGCATTCGCACAACTTCACTTTGTGTAACCGAGTCAAGCGCAGTAGTAGGCTCATCAGCCAAAATCAGACGCGGAGAGGTAATCAAAGCTGTAGCAATACCAACTCGCTGCTGTTGACCTCCAGAAAGCTCAAACGTGCGTTGAGATGCGAGATTTTTCGACAACCCTACTTTTTCAAGCATCATGCATACTCGATTGTGAATATCGTCATCATCTAGATTGTAATGTATTCGCAAAGGCAAAGAAATTTGTTTTTCAACGCTTAACATTGGATTAAGTGCTCTATTAGCTTGCTGAAATACTACACCAACGTATTTTCCACGAATAGAAGCTAAATTTTCATCTTTTGCTTTCACTGTTTGAAGATTGCCAAGCATACAAGAGCCTGAAATTTCAGCATTTGACGGCAATAATCCAGTTATAGCTCGAATTAGCATAGATTTGCCAGAGCCAGAAGAACCAACTAAGCCAACACGCTCACCGTCAGAAATCTCAATTGATACGTTGTCAAGAATTAGTTTTCCGCCAAGTTTTAGCGTGAGATTTTGAATATTTAAGCTCATTTTTCCCCTACTTTATTCGCACTTTTTGATGAAGGATCTAAAACTTTGCGCAATACGTCACCAAAAAGATTAAGAGCAACAACAACCACAGTCACAATCAAACCTGGCCAGACAACCGATAAAGGATTTACGTGAATTAACGAAACAGAAGTAGCCAACACGCGCCCCCAGCTAGGAACTCCAGCAGGAACTCCAATACCCAAGTATGTTAAGCCACTTTCAGCCAAAATAACAGTTCCTGCAGAAAGAGAAAGCTCAACAAATGCAACAGGAATAATATTTGGTAAAACATGATGAATAAGAACATATTTACGCGAGGAACCTTGCAAAACAGCTGAAGTCACATAATCAGATTGCAACGCAAGCTGCGCACTAGGTCGTACAATACGTGCTAAATTCAAGCCATAGCCAGTTCCACAAGCAATAACAATCACAACAACACTAGCTCCAAACGGAACTGCAAGCATAAGCGCAATTAAAACAGTTGGAATAGAAATCAATGCGTCAACAGACATAATGCTTATTGTGCGAACAATTTGTGAACTAGAAATCATAAAGCTCAAAACAATAAACCCAACACAAGCAGCAACTAGAACAGTAGAAAAAACGAGAATCAGCTCAATTCTTGAACCTGCCATAAGCCAACTAAGCATATCCGAACCAGTGCCGTCCGTACCAAGCCAATGCGAAAAAGACGGCTTCTGCCATACTTTAAAACCGTTAGTTTCTAAAAGTGAGTACGGAGTCCATAAAAGCGAAAGCAAAGCAACAAAAAACCATATTGCAAACGTTAAACACACAAATTTACCGAAAGTAGCATTCCATACGCGCTTACATAAAGTAGATTTTACTTTGATACTTTTTTTAGACATATTGCACATAAAAACTCCCTTATTCGCATGTTAGATTCAACAATAGGAAATTAATTCAAACTATCTTTAGATAACCTAGGATC
>NZ_LWSR01000047.1:0-4219 GCF_001660745.1 Gardnerella sp. 26-12 | reverse complement strand
ATTGCAAACGTTAAACACACAAATTTACCGAAAGTAGCATTCCATACGCGCTTACATAAAGTAGATTTTACTTTGATACTTTTTTTAGACATATTGCACATAAAAACTCCCTTATTCGCATGTTAGATTCAACAATAGGAAATTAATTCAAACTATCTTTAGATAACCTAGGATCAAGTAGTCGGTGCGTAATGTCAACTACAAAGCCGATTAGCAAGAACAATGCAGCAAGCATAAAAAGCTCACCTTGCACTGCAATTAGATCGCGCAAACCAACATCTCGAACCATTCCCGTACCAATACCAGGTAAGGAAAACAGGTTTTCAATAACCATCACACCCATAACCATATGAGCGAAAGTTAAACCAATAACAGATACGAGTTGAGGAAGAGCAAGTCGCAAACCAACACGCCACACAACTTGTTTGCGAGTCATTCCGCAAGCCATAGCTTGAGAAGCTACTTCACTTTTAACAATATTTTCAACAGTTGCAGCAGTGTAACGCATAAAACTAGAGCCAACAATAAGTCCGACTGTAAGAGCCGGAATAAGAAGAGACGCAAAAGCTTCAGGAAATTCGCTCCAGCCATCTGTAGGGAAACCTTGAGTTGGCAGCAAGCTGAACACGCCAATACCGCGTCCTAATAGCAAAATAAGTAGCATGCAACCCCATAATGCTGGAACAGAGCCTGCTGTAATAGCCAAAAAGCGCGTAATTGCCTGTGAAAGTTTGCCTTCATGAGTAATTTGCAAACATCCAAGTGAAATACCAACTACTAAAGCAATAAACAGACCCAAAAGAATCAGCGGAAAAGTAATAGAAGCACGCATCGCAATAATTGAACTTACAGAACGACCAGTCAACATAGACATGCCAAAGTCACCGCGGAAAACACCACAAATCCAGTCAACATACTGCGTAAAAAGTGGCTTATTAATACCAAGTTCTGCTCTAAGCTCCTCTACTTTTCCGCGAGGAGCGTTTAAGCCGGCCATAACTTGCGCAACATCGCCTGGAAGTACACGTAACGATATGAAAATAACTACAGAAATGCCAAGTAAAGCAAGAAGAAACAGCAATACTCTGTAGCAAATCATACGAAACATAAAATGCCTACTTTCTATGTTCTTCTAGTCGAAACACACCACAAATACACAAATTCGGACACTAGTGCAGTTTGCGCGCTGCGCGAGTGTCTTATTTTGCCCATTTTGGGACACTCACGCAGATTACATACTGCGCGAGTGTCTCTGATTAGTGGTTTTCGGACACGCGCGCAGTTTCATTTCTACATTAGAAACTAGATGGCGACTAGCAAATAAAAATCAACTAAGTCGCAGGTTGTATAGCGGCAAAATCTCTTGATTCATGTCAAAAGGCATTCCTTCAAGATTCTTCACTTTCGCAGTTACAACGCGATAGTTGAACAGCCAATCAGCAGGAGCATCCTCGCTAATAATTCGCGCAGCTTGAGCAAGCAATTTGTTTGACTCTTTAGGATCCGCACAAAGCATAGCTTTAGCATACAAATCCTGGACTTGCTTATTGTCGTATCCGTAGTAATACGTAGGATCCGCCCACTGCCCAAAATCGTGACTCTCATTGTGATCAACCATCGACAAATCATACTGCTTATTCTTATAAACATCCTGAAGCCAAGTAGTAAACTCAACAATATTAACTTTCAAATTGATTCCAATAGGCTTCAATTGCGAGCGCAGCTGATCGCCAATTTGCGTGCCGTAAATATTCGGATAAGTAAGCGTCAAATCCATAGGATGTGATTCGTCAAATCCGACTTCCTTCATTAACGCCTTAGCACGATGCAAATCATGTGGATACAGCTTAGTTAAATCCTCATAACCAGGGTCAAGAGAAGGAATTGGACCGCCAAGAGCTAAATCCGTTCCGCCACGAGATGCAATAATTTGCTTGTGATCAATCGCGTAACGAATAGCTTTGCGCACGCGCTTATCTTTAGTACGTTCGCCTTTCATATTCATCGCTAGAACAAATTTATCTGTGCCATTACCTGCACTTACATCGTAACGCTTGGAATCATCTTTAAAAGGCTTAGCAAGTTGACCAGAAATAGGAGCCAACGCTTGCACAGAGCCGGAAGAAAGTGCGTCAACTGCTGCGTTATCGTCAACAAAGTAGCGAACTACTATCTTATTAGTTTGCGCACGATGAATACCTTTATAACGCGGATTTGCTTTTAAAACAACACGATCATTTGGCACAAATTTGTCAATTAGATACGGTCCAGAACCGACTGCTTGAGTTTTTGCATCATACTTTGCGTTTTTATCAAAAACTAAACCTGAACGACTGCAAAGTGCCCACAAAAGCTTAGCATTTGGCTCTTTAAGAGTGATTTCAAACGTGTAATCATCTTTTGCTTTAGCAGACTCAACTTTTCCAACCATGTTAGAGCCGCGATATTTTTTAGCAATAAGCTCGTTAAACGACCATTCTGCATCATGCGCAGTAAGCTTATTGCCGTTAGAAAATACAGCACCTTTACGCATGTGGAATGTGTAACGCAAACCATCTTTACTTATTTCCCAGCTTTGAGCTAACGAAGGAACTACCTGATTAATATCATTGCGAGCAACTAAACCTTCATACACGTTACCAATAAGCAACTGGTCGAGTGAGGAACCTGATTGATTACGGATATCAAGATTCGTAGGAGCTAACTTTAGACCTATAGATACAGTTTTGTTCGAAATTTCCGATACTGAATTTGATTTATTTGGTTTATTAGATGTAGTAAGAGTTGCAAAAATTGCACTAAACACCACTACCAAAACAATAGCTAAGCTAAATAGCCATATCTTGCCCATTTTGCGTTTCGAGCCTGAATAAGCATATTTTTCAGCTTCATTCAGCGAAGAGTCAGTGCTCGCAGCGAAAGAAGTGCTTTTGTTAGCTTCATCGTTAGTTTTACCGGAGAATTTTTCAGTCGCGCCGTTTTCTTCGTGCACGCTTTCCTCAGGTTTGCTGTTAGACATACCATAAACCTTTCTTAATGGCATATAAACMTTATTTATTTGTACATTTTATTGTATGACTGGTAGGATAACAGAGTTATTAGTTTTGCATGAGCCGTTGTTACTATGCTGTGTTTTACACAAACTAGTATCAACGGCTTTTTCATATTAGCGTTTAGCTAGGGGAGAGTGATAATGGTCGAAGGTGTGCCTAAATACATTGCTGTGCGAGATAATCTACGCGCTCGCATTGATTCTATGGAAGCGAACGAACAATTACCTCCTGAAATTGAATTGTGCAAACAATACAATGTGAGCCGTATTACTTTGAGGCATGCAGTCGATAACCTTATTACTGAAGGATTACTTGTTCGTGAGCAGGGTAGAGGAACATTTCGAGCTTCTTCAATTATTCCTAGTTATAGTCAAGAAGTAATTTCTGATCGTGCGCAAGGATTTTACGAGCAGACTTATTCTAATGATGCAAAAATTAGAATAAAAGTTATTGAAAACGATGTTATTCATGATGAAGATGCTGCTGCTCGTTTAGGCCTTGATCCAGTAGATGAATTGATATGTTTGAAACGCTTGCGTTATGTTGACGATGTTCTATCGCGTTATAGTGTGCTCTATTTGCCTGCTTCTCGTTTTCCTAAAATTTTGACGCATGATTTTTCAGATGAGTCGTTATCTGATTTTTTGCTTAAAGCGTACGCTGTTCAACTTGTAGAAAATGAAGTGTCTGTGCATATAGAAAATCTATGTGACAGGCTTGCAGCAGTACTTAACCTTGAAGTTGGAACTCCTGCAATTACAGCTTATTCTACTGTAAAAGATAAGTTTGGTACGATTATTGCTTTTGGTGCATCTGTTTATGCGCCAAATTCTGGTGAGATTCGTTTCCACCTGCATTCAAATGCTGCTTAATTAAACTTTAGGGCTAACTAAGAATGTCTTAGCTAGCCCATTTTTGTGTTAAAAAACAATAAAACCTTGCTGGTTTTCCAGCAAGGTTTTTTCGTGTCCGGAGCGGGAGTTGAACCCGCACGCCTGTAACAAATAGGCACTAGCACCTCAAGCTAGCGCGTCTACCATTCCGCCACCCGGACAGGTGTTTTAGACAACAGATAAGACTATAACATCTTTTTTTCTTCTTCGCTTCGGCGTGTTGAAAAAATTACGAATTTTCAAAATATTTATATATGAAAATAGTAATAATAG